>JAZUPQ010000033.1:0-9723 GCA_045605265.1 Eubacteriales bacterium
GGTCTTTGGGAGGACTGTTCCTTCAGATTTTCACAGTGGGACCCCAAGAGAACAGACAAATACGAGGGTACTGCCGAGCAGTGGAACGAGGCTCAGTCCATAATGGGCGAGCTGCTCGACAAATATCTCGGACGCGAGAACTATGTAATCGGAATTGACGAGGCTGCTTTCTACGGCCCTAAACTCGATATTCAATGCAAAAACGTGTTCGGCAAAGAGGACACAATCGTTACAATTCAGATTGATATGCTTTTGGCAAAGAAGTTCGGTATGGAATACACAGACAAAGACAACACGATGAAGACTCCGTACATCATTCACCGTACTTCAATGGGCTGCTACGAGAGAACTCTCGCTCTCATTCTTGAAAAATATGCAGGAGCTCTTCCCGTTTGGCTCGCTCCAAACCAAGTAACCGTTATTCCCGTCGTTGCCGATTTTGCAGACTATGCAAGCGAGGTTACGGAAAAGCTCAAAGCGGCAGGTATAAGATGCGAGCTTGACGACAGAAACGAAAAGCTCGGTTACAGAATAAGAGAGGCTCAGCTCTCAAAAGTTCCCTATATGCTCGTAATCGGAGAAAACGAAAAAAATGCAGGAACGGTTACTGCAAGAGCCAGAGTCGAAGGCGAGGGCGGACTATTCTCCGTTGATGATTTTATCGCAAAAATCAGGGGTGAAATTGCAAGTAAAAAGCATTGAGGTCGAGTATGATTTACACTATTAAAAACGATATATACGAAGCAAAAATCGAAAGCGCGGGCGCGGAGCTCGTCTCACTTGTAAGAGACGGGCGGGAATGTGTCTGGCAAGGAGACAATCGCTATTGGGGTGGAAGAGCTCCTCTCCTCTTCCCCTTTTGCGGAGGCGTGAACAATAAGGAATATACCTACTGCGGCAAAAAATACAGTATGGGAAATCACGGCTTCGCAAAGAAAATGGAGTTCCAAATTGTAAACAAAAGCGATACAAAATTGGTATTTTCTTTAAAATCAAGTCCCGAAACTCTTGCAATATATCCGTTTGATTTTGAGCTTATTGCAGAGTACGAGCTTGCGGGTGAGGAGTTGCTTTTTAATGCTACTGTCAAGAACACAGGCGACAAAACCTTACCCTATATGTTCGGCTGGCACCCCGGATTTATGATGATGACCGATGGCGGCGCGGACATTAACGACTATTACGTTGATTTCGGCTCTCTTGCAGAGCTTGACATACTGCCCTTGGAAAACAGCTCTCCCTTCACGGAGTCCGAGCCGCAAAAATATTCTCTGACAAACGGCAAGGTCAGAATTAACGAGGATTACCTTTATCCGAGAGACACCTTAATTTTCTTAAATCACGAAAACAAGTGCGTTATGGGTACGGAGAAAAACTCCCACAAGGTCAGTGTTTCTTGGACCGAAAAAACTCCCGTGCTTTGCCTTTGGAAAGCGGAATTCAATGAAGCAAAATTCCTCTGCATTGAGCCTTGGACACAGGTAACTCATTACAGCGAAAAGGACAAGCCGCTCGAAGACAGGAAAATCGAAAAGCTCCAAAAGGGCGAAGAAAAAACCTACTCTTACGCAACAAAAATCACTTTTTAAGGATTGATAAGTGAAAAGACTAACAAATTATATAAAAGGCTATATCCCCGAGACTATCCTCTCGCCTCTTTTCAAGCTTTTGGAAGCTGCGCTCGAATTGATTGTGCCGCTCATCATAGCCGATATCATTGATATTGGTATAAAAAAAGGTGACACGGGGTATGTCTTTGGCAGATTTGGCATACTTGTCGCTCTTGGATTTATCGGTTTGATTTTTTCAATCACCGCCCAATATTTCGCGGCAAAGGCCTCTTGCGGATATGCTAAAAAATTGAGACTCGGTCTGTTTTCACATATTCAGACTCTCTCTTATATCGAGCTTGATAAAATCGGTTCGTCCACCTTGATAACCAGAATGAGCTCGGACACAAATGCGGTGCAAACCGCCATAAATCTCACGCTCAGACTTCTCCTGCGTTCGCCATTCGTTGTTTTCGGCGCTATGATTATGGCGTTTACCATTGATACAAAAAGCGCGTTGATTTTTGCTTGTGTAATTCCGATTCTCTCATTAATTGTCTACGGCATTATGTTTATTTCAATGCCTATGTATAAGAAAACTCAGTCAAAGCTCGACGCAGTCACTCAAAAAACAAAGGCAAATCTCTCGGGAGCGCGAGTTATGCGCGCCTTTGGCAGAGAGGACGCGGAGATTGGCGAATTCAAAGAAACAAACACCGCCTTGGCAAAAGCCCAAAGCCGTGTGGGAAGAATCAGCGCGCTGCTCAATCCTCTCACCTTTGTCGTTATCAACGCAGCCATTGTATACCTGATTTATACAGGCGGCGTAAAGGTGAATGAGGGAGCTTTGACAACAGGTCAGGTTGTGGCTCTCTACAACTATATGTCTCAAATTCTCGTGGAGCTCGTGAAGCTCGCAAATCTAATCGTCACGATTACGAAGGGCGTTGCATCGGCTTCAAGAATTAATGCAATTTTCAACCTTCAATCAAGCATTACGGGCGGAGAAATGGAGTTTTCCATAAAGGGAGATGTGGCAGTTGAATTCAGAAACGTTTCGCTGACTTATCAAGGCGCGGGCGCGCCCTCGCTTCAAAACCTTAATTTTTCTGTAAAAAAGGGACAGACGGTGGGCATTATCGGCGCGACGGGCTCGGGTAAAACATCGCTTGTCAACCTTATTCCCAGATTTTACGATGCTACCGAGGGCGAGGTTTTGCTCGACGGTGTGAACATCAAGGAATACTCTCTAAAATCTCTGAATGAGAAAATCAGAGTCGCTACGCAGAAGGCTACGCTGTTTTCAGGCACTATTGAGGAAAATCTCAGATGGGGCTTAAAAAATGCAGACAGCGAGGATATATCAAGGGCGTTGGAAATCGCTTCCGCGCTGGAAATTGCGGAAAGCAAGGGCGGAGTTGACGGTCAGATAACAGAGGGCGGAAAAAATCTCTCGGGCGGTCAAAAGCAGAGGTTGTCTATTGCGAGGGCCGTTATTTCAAGACCTGAAATTTTGATACTGGACGATACTACGAGCGCTCTCGATTACATTACCGATGCAAAGGTGCGCTCGGCAATCAAAAATTACACGAAGGATATGACAACCTTCATCGTCTCGCAGAGGACGTCTTCTATTATGAAGGCGGACAAAATCATCACTATGGAGGACGGTGAAATTTGCGGTATCGGAACTCACGAGGAGCTTCTTTCAAGCTGTGAGACCTACCGTGAAATCTACACTTCTCAGTTTGGAGGTGTGGAATGATGAAAAACAAAAACCGAACCTTTAAAAGAGTGCTTTCTTACATAGGAAAGTACAAATACCTGCTACCCGTGTCAATTTTTCTCGCTATTATCAGCGTTGCGGTGACACTTTTCGTTCCCTTTTTAATCGGCGAGGCGATAGACCTTATTCTCGGCGAGGGGAACGTTGACTTAGCGAAAATCGGTAAAATTTTAATCTTTGCTCTCGTCCTTATAGGCATTGGCGCATTGGCCCAGTGGCTTATGAGCTTAGTGAACAATCTCATCACTTACAGAGTTGCAAAGGACGTAAGGCAGGACGCCTTCAACAAGCTCGAAAGACTGCCTCTTTCCTATATAGACAAAACTCCTCACGGAGATACTCTCAACAGAATTACAAGCGACACCGAGCAGTTCTCCGAGGGACTTTTACTTGGTTTTACCCAGATGTTTACGGGTATTCTCACGATTTTGGGAACTCTTACGATGCTTCTCATAATCAACTATATAATAGCAATAGTTGTCCTTGTTCTTACTCCGCTTTCGCTTTTCGCGGCGAAGCTGATAGCAAGCAGGACGCACAAGCTGTTCGTAGAGCAATCCAAGGCGAAGGCCGAGAATACCGCCTTTGTAAACGAGATTTTGGACGGTCAGAAAATCGTCCGCGCGTTCTCGCACGAGGACGAGGCAATCGAGGACTACGAAAAAATCAACGACAGACTGGCGAAATGCTCGTTAAGAGCCATTTTCTCCTCCTCTCTCACCAACCCCTGCACCCGTTTTGTGAACAATATCGTTTACGCGGCGGTGGCGCTCTCGGGGGCGCTTTTGGCAATTTCGGGCGACGGCGGATTGCTCATCGGCGAGCTTTCCACACTCTTGGCTTATGCCAACCAATACACCAAGCCCTTTAATGAAATTTCAGGCGTAATCGCGGAATTTCAAAACTCGCTCGCCTGCGCGAAACGGGTTTTCGATTTGATTGACGAGAAAGAGGAAATTCCCGATAGCGAAAACGCTCTTTCCGAGTTCGAAGCAAGAGGGGACGTTTCCCTCTCGGATTTGTACTTTTCCTACACTCCCGAAAAGCCGCTTTTACAAGGTATAAGCATTGATGTGAAAAGGGGCAAGCGCGTCGCTATCGTAGGTCCTACCGGGTGCGGCAAAACCACGCTTATCAACCTCCTTATGCGGTTTTACGAGGTGACGGGCGGCGAGATTTTTCTTGACGGTGTAAACATCAGAGACATAAAACGAAAAACACTTCGAAAAAACTTCGGTATGGTGCTTCAGGACACCTGGCTCGGAGTTGGCACGGTGCGCGATTTGATAAAAATAGGTAAGCCGGATGCCACCGACGAGGAGGTTGTAAACGCCGCGAAGCTCTCCCACGCGCACGGGTTTATAAAAAGGCTTTCCAAGGGCTATGACACTTATATCGGAGAGGACGGAGGCGGACTCTCGCAAGGTCAGAGACAGCTGCTCTGTATAGCGAGAATTATGCTCGATATCCCCCCTATCGTAATTCTCGACGAGGCCACAAGCTCCATTGATACGAGGACGGAGCTGAAAATCAACGATGCATTTTTGAAGATTATGGAAGGCAGGACGAGCTTTATCGTAGCTCACAGGCTTTCTACTATCAGGAACGCCGACTTGATTTTGGTTATGAAGGACGGAAACGTTATTGAAAAAGGCACTCACGAAAGTCTTATGGCTTTGGGAGGTTTTTATCGGGAATTGCACGATAGCACTTGCAATTAGGGTAAATGTATGGTAAAATAAGGGTGGGAGAGTTCTCCCACCCTTTAAAGTTTGAAAGAGGAGCAGAAGATGACAGATTTCCAAGAGTACAGAAAAATCTATCGGGCGATACTTGACGCGGTAGAAAACTCGCAAAAAAACAGACGCGAAATTATTGACCGAGTCATTTCCGGATACAAACTAAGCGAAGCCGAGCTTCAAGACAACAGCACGAACGCAAGAAAAAATATTCTGCGTTCAAGAATCGGCGCGGTTATAAACGAAATGCACGCCAGAGGCATAATTGAAAGAAATTCCGCGGGAATTTATATGCCAAACGAGGAAAAACCGATAGCTATCAGAATTGAAATCTGCGAAGAAAAGCTGCTTGAACTCCTGCTTTCCGAAAACAAACTCACGAAAAATCAAATAAAGGAACGATTGGTTGAGACCTTTAAAACCGATACCACCGCTACGCAAACCGACGACAATCAGCTTTTCACTTATATAGGAAAAATTTTGAAGTACCTTGTAGCCGAGAAAATCATAAAAACCGACGGAAGTTTTTACTCAATCGACGAGGGGCTTAAAGCCGAAGTTACGGACAGGAAAAAGGTTCTTGCGCTCTCGGGCGAATTTTTAAGGCTTATTCACTCCAAGGGCGGAGAATTTTTTGAAAGATATTTTATGAACCTGCTGACTAAATATCTGGCTATGTCGGGGAAGCTCATAAAAAGCAGCTACGTTACGGGCGGCTCTGACGACGGCGGAATCGACGGTATTTGCGAGACCGTTGACTCCCTCGGATTCAGAGAAACCATAATGGTGCAAACGAAAAACCGCAACATTCCTGCAAGCGAAGTCGAGCTGCGCGGATTTTACGGGGCGGTTTGCGCAAGGCAGGGCTCGCGGGGGATTTTTGCAACCACATCTGCTTTTCACCCTGTTGCAACCGAATTTTTAGAGCAAATTGACAACTGCGTGGGCATTGACGGAAAAAGAATTTTCGAGATGGCTACCGAGACCGGTTACGGCATAAAAATCGTAGAGGATAGACTGGTTATAGACACGGATATATTCGACTGAAAAGGAGGATTTCGTATGGATTTTTCAAAGTATATGAAAAAAGGCGCGACAAGCTGTGAGAGCTGTCAGTATTATGATTACGACGAATACACCGACTCCTATTACTGCACTTTAAATCTTGACGAGGACGAGATGTCGCACTTCCTCGCGGGAAATACCAAGGGGTGCAAATATTACAAATTTTACGACGAGTACAAAAGCGTACAAAAACAGATTTAAAGCGGAGAAATTTATGAAAATCAGAAGAGCTTGTAAAAAGGATATTGATGCAATTAACCGACTTTTAATACAGGTTTTGAACATTCATCACGAGGCGAGAGCCGATATTTTCAAGGGTAATGTGAAAAAATACACCGACACGGAGCTTTTTTCCCTCTTTGAAAACGATGAAAAGCCTATATTCGTGGCGGAGGAGGAAAACGAAGTTTTGGGCTACGCCTTCTGCCAGTTTATCCGTCACGAGAAAAACAACATACTGACCGACGTGAAAACTCTGTACATAGACGACCTGTGCGTTGATGAAAACAGCCGCGGAAAGCATATAGGCACTGCCCTTTACGACTTCGTCAAGGCTTACGCAAAGGAGCAAGACTGCTATAACGTAACTCTAAACGTATGGCAGCAAAATCAAAACGCCCTCAAATTCTACGAAAAAATGGGCTTAAAGCCTCAAAGAATTATTATGGAGGATTTGCTCTGATGCCGTTGGCAACAGAATATAAACAAAAACCGCCTCATTATCGCGATACTCTTAACGTAGTATCATACTAATGAGGCGGTTTTTATAATGCTATAAATTGTGCCGTAAGCTATTTACATCGTTTGAAAAAGGCTATGCTTAAAAAGTCTTATTTTTCAGCGCTTCCAACATAATTTTTGCGCTGGACGCGTTGGTTGCAAGCGGAATTTTCTGCACGTCGCAAAGACGAAGAAGTGCGGACACATCAGGCTCGTGAGGTTGAGCTGTGAGCGGGTCGCGAAGGAATATTATCAATCCGAGCTCGCCGTTTGCAAGCATTGCGCCAATCTGTTGATCGCCGCCGAGCGGGCCGCTCTTCATTCTGTGAATTTTCAGCATTGTCTCTCCCATAATCATCGTGCCTGTCGTTCCCGTGGCGTAAAGCTCGTAGTCCGCGAGGGTGTCTCTGTACTCTTTGGCAAGTTCTATGATTTCGGATTTCTTTTTATCGTGGGCAATTAAGGCAATTTTCATTTTTCTCTCCAGGGTTTTTATTTTATTTTACCACGTAAACCCAACTTTGTAAAGGGTAAATCAAAATTTTTAAAATATATTGCATTTTAACTTGTCTGATGTTATAATAAACTTAATGATAATTTCAAAAAAGGAGAACACTATGAACTACAAGCATTTTGGCGCTATGCTGGATATGTCCAGAAACGGCGTAATGAAGATTTCCGAGGTTAAAAAATTCATCTGCTACCTGGAAAAAATGGGCTACAATATGTTGGAGCTCTACACAGAGGATACATACAAGCTGGACGGAGAGCCAATGTTCGGCTACCTTCGCGGCGGTTATAGCAAAGACGAATTGAAGGAGCTTGACAAATTTGCAATGGAGCACGGAATAGAGCTTGTTCCCTGTATCCAGACGCTTGCTCACATGGGCGCTCTTATGAAGGTTCCTCAGTATCAGCATCTTTTTGATATTGACGATATTCTTCTTGCTGACTGCGAGGAGGTTTACGAGCTTCTTGACAAGGTTTTCAAGCAGATTTCCGAGTGCTTCACCTCAAGACTTATAAACATCGGTATGGACGAGGCACATATGCTCGGACTTGGAAAATATCTTCAACTTCACGGCTTCCAGGACAGATTTGAGGTTCTTTACAGACATCTTCAGAAGGTGCTTGAAATTGCAGGCAAATACGGCTTTAAGTGCCATATGTGGAGCGATATGTTCTTCCGTCTTGCAAACGACGGTCTTTACTACCCTGAGCACAATGACAGAATTGAGCTTCGCGATGATATAACAGCTAAGCTTCCCCCCGAAATTGAGCTTACCTTCTGGGGCTACTACCACGACGACTTTGACAAGTACAGTCAGATGATGGACGCGCACAAGAGAATGGAGCGCGAAATCTGGTTTGCCGGCGGCGCTTGGTGCTGGGATGGATACGGTCCTCAGAACTTCTTCTCACTCGGTACTATGCTTCCCGCTATGAGAAGCTGTATTCAAAATAATATTGAAAACGTGTTTATTACTCTTTGGGGCGATGACGGTGCTGAATGCTCGTTTTACACCACCCTTCCCGCACTTTACGCTACGCGTAAATTTGCAGACGGAATTGAAGATATGGACGAAATCAAGCGCGGATTTAAGGAAACTCTCGGATTTGACTTTGACGCGTTTATGACTCTCGACCTGCCATCAATCACAACTAAGAACGGTGTTCTTAACGCTAACTTCAACTCTGTTCTTCCCAACCTTGCAATCACTCCAATTCTTACTTATTGCGACGTTTTTCTCGGTCAGTATGACTACGGCCTTGCTCACCTTGATTACATCGATTTTGCAGATTATGCAAAGCAAATCGCCAAGGCAAAGGAAGGTATGGGCGAGCTTAAATACGTATTCGATTATATGGAAAAGCTTTGCGACTTCCTTTCGGTTAAGGCGTATCTCGGTATAGAAGCCCGTGAGGCGTACAACAAAAAGGATAATAAGGCGCTTAAGCAAATCGTTAAAAAGCTTGGGCTCGCTATCAAAAAGCTTGATTTGTTTGTTGAGAGCTACAAATACCGCTGGTTCAAGGAAAACAAACCCTTTGGATTTGAGGTCCTTGATATCAGACTCGGCGGCGTAAAGGCGCGTCTTATAACCTGCAAGGAAAGACTTACAGCTTATCTCAACGGCAAGCTTGACACTATCGCAGAGCTTGACGAGCCAATTCTCACGCTTGCTCATTACGACGATCTTTGGCATCACGTTTACAAGGATACCGTAACTATGAATAGATTTTAATAAAATATTGCGTAGGGCTTAAGGGGGTTAACACTATGAACTACAAATATTTCGGCGCTATGCTTGATTTGTCAAGAAACGGCGTCATGCGTCCATCTCAACTCAAGCAATTTATACTGTACCTTGAAAAAATGGGGTATAACATGCTCGAGCTTTACACCGAGGACACCTATAAAATCGACGGCGAGCCATTATTCGGCTATATGCGCGGCGCGTATACGAAGGAAGAATTGCAGGACGTGGATAAATTCGCGCGTGAGCACGGAATTGAGCTTGTTCCCTGTATTCAGACGCTTGCGCATATGAACAACCTCAAAAAAATTCCGCAGTATCAAAAATACTTTGATACCAAGGATATTCTGCTTACAGGCGACGAGGAAGTATATGCGCTGATTGACAAAATTTTCAAGCAGATGTCGGAGTGCTACACCTCCCGTATCATCAACATAGGTATGGACGAAGCGGGAATGGTCGGACGCGGCGTTTATCTTGACAGAAACGGTTACCGCGCAAGATTTGATATAATTCGTGAGCACCTTGACAGAGTTCTGCAAATTGCGGATAAATACGGCTTCAAATGCCATATGTGGAGCAAGTCGGATCGTAGCCATGTCGTT
>JAZUPQ010000034.1:0-1826 GCA_045605265.1 Eubacteriales bacterium
ATTCTCTTGAAACGTATGTTTCCTTGCGCATCATCGAACTTTGTTATGGAGAACTCACTATTCGGATATTTTGAACAGTAAATTCCGCGCCGCGAAAGCAAACTTGTAAGCTCGGTAATAGCAATTCCGTAAAGCTGCTTATGGAAAATATGGTCTATGCGTTCTTGCAAGTCGGGCATCTGCTTTTCAAGTCCTACAATAAGTCTTTTTGCAATCTCACGAAGAAACACTCCGGTTTTGCACGCCGGGTCAAGAAAGGTTGTATCGGGATTCCGGAAAAGTTCTTGCGGAAGCATATCAAGCATCTTGTTTACCACTTCCGGCGGTGTAAATACCTCATCGTTTGAAAGATTGGCAAGGCAAGATAGCACATCGGGGTTATAAACGTTAGAAAAAAGGTCACTCATCTTCGTTCACTCTCCTATAATGAATTGGCGCGAACTCTCGCACCGGCTTCGGAATTTGTTCTTTCGTGATTGGGTCAATCATCCAATAATCTTGGCACATAGCATCATCACCAAAGAGGGAGAACTGCATATCGTACATATTCTCATCTGCGTTCTCTTTCAGAAGAACGTCAAAACGATAATCGCGCCGCTTCAACTGCGCCCCGAGGACAAAAGACCATTCGGGGAAAATAATAGGCTCGTCCGTATCTTCACCGCATTCGTCAACGCACATCATTGAAAGTGCATTTCCAAGAACGATATTGTGAGAAAGGATATATTTTACTGCTTCGCGCGTTTCGTCATTTGCATCAGACTTACAGTTAGCTTTGTACTCCTTTTCCCAAATTGAATACATACGCTCACGGCAACAGGTAACGTTATCCATCATAATATCAATGCCGTAAATGCTTGTTATAGCAAGAACGGAATTTTGCTCATATTCATACGTGCTTTTCTTATATTGCTTCTTTACCACTTCGAGCTTACGGCGTAATATCTCGGCAAGGAAATTACCGTCTCCGCACGCCGGCTCTAAAAAACGAGAGTCAATGCGCTCGCACTCCTCTTTTACAAGGTCGCACATTGCTTTTACTTCACGTTCTGCTGTATATACTTCGCCGTGGTCTGCTACTCGCTGGCGTGAATTTATTTGATTTTTCATATATTCACCTTAACCTTGATTATAAATCAAAAGATTTGTCGATAATGTGACTGTAACTACAATAATTATAACGTAAATGTGAGCAACGGTCAAGTATAATTCGATATAATTTAACTGAAAGGAAGATTCCAATGAATTATACTTATGATTTTGGTACAAATATCAAAGAAGCACGAAAAAAAAAGAAATTTACACAGGAGCGTTTAGCATCCGCAATTAATGTGACATATGGCGCAATCAGTAAATATGAAAGTAATGCAATTACACCTTCACTTGAAGTTATGTGCAAGATAGCTGATGTTCTCGGAGTGTCTATGGATAAACTATGCGGCTTTGAGAATAACATCAAACTTTCGGTGCATAATCTTGATTCGGAACAAGTGCAGATTTTATCCGACCTTGCCGAACTGTTCCGTGAGCAAAATATTAGTATAAAAAATAAATTGTCCTCGCAGCAATATGAGATGCTTGGGAGGATTACAGAGAGTTTTGTTAAAAACAAATAGCAAGGTGCCTGATATTGAAGAATCACCAATATCAGGCACCTTGCTATTGCTTTAAAATAATGTTATAATAGTAACACTAATTTGGAGGTGCTTATTATGTTAGGACTAACTATGTTTAATGATATTAAAATCGGTTATCAGATACAGAAATTTGTAAACGAACGATTAGCTGAAGTAGTAAGAGTTTTTTTAGATATTATAGACGATAAC
>JAZUPQ010000035.1:0-14707 GCA_045605265.1 Eubacteriales bacterium
GTACCGGTCATACCGATACAGCCTGCCTTCGTAGCCATAGTAGCGTAGTATCCTGCGATACCGTAGTGACAGGAATTGCGAACGGCAACCATACCCATACCGTACTGCTTTGCCTTAGCTATCGCCATTTCCATAGCCTTGTATCCGATTACCTGTCCCATACCGTGATGTCCGTCGATAACGGCGGTGGTGGGCGTCTCCTTGACGATTTCAAAATTCGTCACAGGCTGTTGAATACCCGCTTTAATTCTATCAATGTAAATAGGCTTAAAGCGATTGCAGCCGTGAGATTCAATACCTCTTCTGTCACTTTCGAGCAGAACGTCGGTGCAGATTTCAGCATCGCTTCTCGGCACTCCCGCGCCAACGAAAGCGTCGGTTATAAAGCTTTCGGCAGTTTTCCAGTCCAAAACAATTTTAGGCATAAAAATTCTCCTTTTCCAAATTAAAGTATTTACAGTTCAGTTATAATATATTTGAGCAAATTTGTCAATGAATTTAGCAGCGTTTGAGCGTATTGCTCAACTAAATGATAAAAATACAATAAAAAATGTTTATTTGAACAATAAATGATTGTCTTAAATAATATATAATTATCATTCCAAATATAGCGAAAAAAATCAAAGAAATAAGAAAATTGAAAAAATATTCTTGAAAAGTTCACAATATTCGATGTATAATGAATACAGACAGGAATGTCAATATAATTAAACACTAGGAGAAAAGAAAATGAAAAAATACGTATGTCTTATCTGTGGCTATACACACGAGGGTGACGAGGCTCCCGAAAAATGCCCAATCTGTAATGCGCCTTCTTCAAAATTCCAGGAGCAATCGGGTGAAAGAACTTGGGCGGCAGAGCACGTAGTAGGCGTAGCAAAAGGTGTTGACGAGCGCATTATATCAGGCCTTCGCGAGAACTTCAACGGCGAGTGTTGCGAGGTTGGTATGTATCTTGCAATGGCGCGCGTAGCTCACAGAGAAGGGTATCCCGAAATCGGTCTTTATTGGGAAAAGGCAGCATACGAGGAGGCTGAACACGCGGCAAAATTCGCAGAGCTTCTCGGAGAGGTTGTTTGCGACAGTACGAAAGAGAATCTCCGCGTTCGCATAGATGCTGAAAATGGCGCGACTCTCGGCAAGTTTGAGCTTGCGAAGCTCGCAAAGGAGCTCGGTCTTGACGCAATTCACGACACCGTTCACGAAATGGCTCGCGACGAAGCAAGACACGGCAAAGCATTCGAAGGTCTGCTTGCGAGATACTTCAAGTAATACATTTTAAAGGGCGGCGACAGAGTTTCCGCCCTACATGGAGGACCCAAGCGGATATGGTGGTGCAAGTCCACCGTCCTTCACTTGATTTGAATAAATTCATACGAAAAACTACATAATCGAAAGGGAGATTACTATGACTGATAAGATAAAGGCTCTGCTTAACGAGCAGATAAACAAGGAGCTTTACAGCGCGTATCTATACGTTGATATTGCAAACTATTACGACGAACTTGATCTCGACGGATATGCTAATTACTATATGATTCAGGCTCAGGAGGAGCGCGATCATGCACTTCTTTTTATGAAATATATGCAGAACAACGGCTGGAAGGTTACTCTTGAGGCGATTGCTAAGCCCGATAAGACCTATGCGAACATCCTCGATCCACTTGAGGCAGCGGCAGAGCACGAGAGATACGTAACCTCGCTCATCAATGCAATCTACCACGAGTGCTACGAGGCGAGAGATTACAGAACGATGAAGTTCCTTGACTGGTTCGTTGACGAGCAGATGGAGGAAGAGGACAATGCGGATTCGATGATTAACCGCTACAAGCTCTTTGGAAGCGACCCCAAGGGCCTTTACGCTCTCGACCAGGAGTACGCGGGCAGAGTTTACACCGCGCCGAGCCTCGTTCTCTGATAAAAGACTTTTATATAAAGATAAAACCTGTCTTTTCCGAATTCGGATAGACTGAAAGCGGAAGGGAATAATACAAATATAATTTAAAACAGTAAATATTAAGGAGATTAAAAATTATGAAATACGTTTGCCCCTGCGGATATGAATACGACCCTGCAATCGGAGATCCCGATAACGGCATCGCCCCCGGAACCAAGTGGGAGGATATCCCCGAGGACTTCGAGTGCCCCGTCTGCGGTCTTGGGAAGGATGCCTTCGAGATTGAAGAGTAATCTTAAATAAACGCATTAGGGAGTAGCGTGATATTCTTAACGGAGTATTCACGCTACAACTATGATTGCCCTGCGGGCAAGTTTTAGGTTGCAGAGGCGGTCATATCGAAGCGAGCTTCATAGCTTAAAACTAAACGAAAACAAAACAGAGCAGACATACAAGTTTTATCTTGCGTGTTTGCTCTTTCTGTTTGTAACTATGGGTTTAGGCTTATACCGCATCAATAAAGCGTTATTAAATAAAATTTCTTTATTTTAACGCTACGTAAAGACATAATAATGCTTAAATCTTCAATGTTCACAATTAATCTGCAAAACTTATTGACAAAGTATCGGTTTTAATATATAATGATTTTATATATGGAGGGGATTATGGAAGAAAAAAACGCAACGAAAAAAGACAACGGCTTTTCCTTTAAGGAGCGTCTGATTTTAACCTTATTAGTTACAATATCCCTGCCTGTTATGCTTTTCATTACGGGAACGGTAGAGTCCTTTGGTATGAACACAGAGGAGCTTGAATTTGTAATTTCAGACTTCATAGGTTGGAATTTGATATACGCCCTCTCTCTTTTTGCGATTTTGACGGCAATTCTGCTCCCTCTCAAAAACAAGGCGTTTGATATTGCCTACTCCATTATATTTGCCCTTGGATTTATGTTTTTTTTACAAGGCAACTACCTTAATTTAGGTGTGACCTCTCTCGTAGATGACGGCGCGGAAATCAGCGTGTGGAAGGTGTATTTGGATATTGCCTTTTGGATTTTGATTGGCGGAGGAATAATATTCGCCTTCCTGTTTTTCAGAAAAAAGCGCCGAGATATAGTTAAAACCGTAGCCACCGTCGCGCTTATAGCAGTGTCGGGAGTTCAATGCGTGTCTATGCTGACTCTCGCCCTTACGAGCGACGCGTTTATGTCGAAAGGCCAAAGAGTCGAGCTCAATGCGGGAGACGGCGAGGGGACAAGCGTTCTCACTTACAAAAACATAGACAAGCTCGGCAAGGATAATAACGTCATATACTTCGTAATCGACCGATTTGACTATGAGTATTATATGG
The DNA here is from genome assembly GCA_045605265.1 of Eubacteriales bacterium. Lineage (GTDB taxonomy): Bacteria > Bacillota > Clostridia > Oscillospirales > CAG-272 > UBA1740. Next base: position 3,251 of record JAZUPQ010000035.1, read on the forward strand.
AAGCTATGGAAGAATGTCCGGAGATATTCGAGGAGCTTGAAGGCTTTACCTCCTACACCAACGCCACCTCGCTCTACGGCAGAACCTTCCCGAGTATTGCCTATATGCTCACAGGCGTGAAGAACGACTTTACAAAGTCAAGGAGTGAGTATTTCGACTACGCCTTTGATAACGGAAGCTATCTTGAAGCCTTGAAACAAAACGGATACGATATAAACATATATTCGGATATATACCACTCCTACGATGACGCGGAGGATTTTAACGGATATGCCTCAAATACGGGTATCGAAGGCCCGAATTATTCAATCAAGGGCGAGTGGGAATTCAGCTCAAAGGTTACACTCCTTTCGCTTTATAAGTATTTTCCTCATTTTGCGAAATACCTTCTTCCCGTAAATTCAAGCGAGTTCGGAAAATACGTAATTCGCGAGTCCGAGGATACGCGCTACACGACGGATATGAGAGATTTGTATTACAGCCTCACCGAAAAGGATATGGAAATCGACGGAGATAAGAAATTTTCGTTTATACATTTTTCGGGCTGTCATATACCGTACCTCTACAACGAGGATTTCAACAGAGTATTCAGAAATTCCGACGTTATGTCCGCTATGAAGCAGAGCTTCAAAATCATCAACCGCTACATTTCTGAGATGAAGAGGCTTGGCGTATACGACGACGCGACTATCGTAATCACGGGCGACCACGGAAACATCACTTTTGATGAAATCGCTCCGGTAGAGCCTCACACCATTTCCATTCTCTATAAACCGAGCGGAGCTTCCGAGGGTAAAATGGCTGAAAATTCCGCCCCCGTCTCTCAGGAAAATATTATGCCCGAAATATTCAAGTCCGAGGGACTCTCCGTTGACGGTCTCGCTACGGCGCTGACGGATATAAACGAGGACTCCGACATAGTCAGAACCTATGAATTTCAGCGTAAAAATTCAAGCGTTGAATATAAATACGAGCAGATTATATATGAAATCATCGGCGACGCTAACGATTTTGAAAACTGGACGATAGTTGACAGATATAAGATAGAAGATAACATTTACAAACGATAAAAGGTCGATAAAAATGGACACAATAATGTACTATATGTGTATCCCTATGGGATACCTTATGAAATGGTGTTGGCAGTTGGTTGGCAACTACGGCGTTGCAATCATTCTTTTCACCCTGGCGACAAAGCTGGTTATTCTGCCAATCTCGGTATGGATACACAAAAACTCCATTAATATGGTTAAAATCCAACCCGCCGTCAATTTTTTGAAGGCTCGCTATTACGGAGACTTGGATACCTTTGCGGAAGAGCAGACAAAGCTCTTTAAGAAGGAAAAATACCATCCAATGCTCTCGCTTATACCGTTAGCCATTCAGATATTTCTTCTTCTCGGCGTAGTTGAGATTATCTACCACCCGCTTCAATATTTGTTCGCGGTAGATACCGAAACCATAAAAGTCTTGGCAAACCTCATAGGCGCGGATTTAGAGAGCTCATCGGTGCAGCTCCAGATTATCGACGCCGTTAAAGACGGGAGAATCAGCGCAATACTTTCCGATGACGTTCTTTCCGGAATAAAGTCCTTTGATAATAACTTCCTCGGCACAAATCTTTCGGTAATAGCCGCAAACGCTTGGGGAATATATACAGTGTATCCCGTAATCGCAGGTCTTTCCTCTTGGGTTATGTGCTTCACTCAGAATCTCTCAAACGTTATTCAGCACGAGCAGAATAAAATCAATCAGTACGGACTTACAATTCTTTCTGTGGGCATATCCGTTTACCTAGGTATCGGCGTTCCTGCCGGAATCGCTCTTTACTGGACGGCGAGCAACCTCTTATCGATAGCGCAGATGTATATTCTCAACGCGGTGATTAACCCTAAAAAATACGTTAATTATGAGGAACTCGAAAAGAGCCGCAGGGCGTTAGAGGATATAGAAAAGCTTGACGGAGATAAAAAGAATTCCCCCGACTATAAAATCAACAGGGAAAGGGAAAAGAAGGACTACAAACGCTTCTTCTCAATCGTAAATAAGCACCTTGTTATCTACTCGGAAAAAAGCGGATTTTATAAATATTTTGAAGGGCTTATAAACGAGATTCTTAAACGTTCCAATCTTACCGTACACTACGTAACCAACGACCCCGGCGACGCGATTTTCGATATAGCGAAGCAAAATCCGAAAATTCAGCCCTATTACATCGGACTTAAAAAGCTCATTCCTCTGATGATGAAGATTGAGGCGGATATAGTCGTTATGACGACTCCCGACCTCGATAAATACTACATCAAAAAATCCCTTATGAAAAAGGATATTGAGTATATCTACGTCCCCCACGATATGATGAGCGTCCACATGGGCTTTAAGGAAGGCGCGCTCGACGCCTTTGACACTATTTTCTGCACAGGCCCTCACGTCGTGAGAGAGGTAAGGGCAACCGAGAGGGTTTATAAGCTCAAAGAGAAAAAGCTCGTCGAGTTTGGCTATCCCTTGGCGGATATGCTGATAGAGGCGGGAAATAAAGAGAGGGAAGAGCATAAGGAAAGAGAGAGAAAGGAAATTCTCATCGGCCCGTCCTGGCAGGAGGACAACCTTCTCGACTCCTCAATCGACGCTCTTATTGAAAATCTCTATTCCGACAAATATCACATAACAGTTCGTCCCCACCCCGAGTATGTAAAGCGTTATCCTCAAAAAATGCAAACGATAGTTGACAAATATGCGGATAAAGTAGGCGATGGACTGACATTTGAACTCGACTTTACACATAACAAATCGGTATATTCCGCCGATATGCTAATCACCGACTGGTCGGGAATTGCTCTGGAATACTGCTTTGCAACCAAGCGTCCGGCGGTTTTCGTAAACACGAAAATCAAGTGTATGAATCCTAATTGGGAAAAAATCGAATGTATCCCAACGGAAATTTCACTGCGTGACATTGTTGGAGTGTCCATAGACAAGGATAAGCTCTCCGAAATAGGCAAGACCGTCGAAAATCTCTTTGACAGAGCGCAGGAATACGAACAGATAATCGAAAACACCCTCAACTCGCACCTCTTTAACATAGGAACTGCGAGCGAGGTAGGAGCGAAATATATTCTTTCAAGACTAGTAGAGATAAAGAAAAATAAAAAATGACATAAAGGAGAACGAATAATGAAGCTCGGAATGGTTATGAATTCAGGCTATAATCTCGTTGTTGGACTCGTATTGACAAGCGTTGCGTTAACCTCAATCTGCTGCGTTGCCGTAGGCGCGGGCATTTTGGTGATTCGTTGGCTTCGTTCTAGATAATTAACAAGGTAGTAAGGAGAAAATCAAAATGGAACTTAATTCAATTTTAAGCGTAGGAGCAAGCCTCTATATTGACGCCTCAGCGGTAAGTATTCTTTTGACGTCTATAAGCGGTGTTATTATTGCCGTTGGCGCAACCGCCGTAATTCTTTGGAGACGCTTCAGAAAGGGTGTCGCAAAGGTTCTCAAAATTGATGAAAACGCAAATAAAGAGGTTGAAGACGAGGTTATCATCGTTGACGACGAGGTTGCCGAGAACCCCACCGCCGAGGAAACGGCAGAAGAAACAGCAGCAGAAGAATCTGCAAATGAAAGCGAAAACAATTAAGCGAACAGTTCAAAAACAGCAAAGGTGTACTCTCTTGTGAACAGAGGGTATATCTTTGTCCAATTTTGCCGTTTTTTCAAAGCATTTTGTTCAAAAAAACGGCAGTAAAGCTACAGAATGAACAAGAAAGGGAAAAAAATATGGTTAAGAAAATATTTTCAGCAATTTGCGCGTCGCTTATGCTTTTGGCAACGTTGCTTACAATGTCCTCTTGCGACAAAAGGGAAAAAATTGTAATTTATACAAGCAGCGAGGATTTCAGAATCAAGTATATGGAAGAGCGTATGAAGGAAGAGTTTCCCGACTACAACGTGGTATTTGAATATAAAACAAGCGGCGACCACGCCGCAATAATCAAATCCGCAGGCGTGAATGCGGGTTGTCAAATCACCCACGACCTCGAATACTCGTATGCAGAATCTTTGAGCGAAAATTTTGCAGACCTTGAAGGTATTATTGATTATGACGCATACGTAGACGATGCAAAGGTCAGTACCTTATACGCCCCCGAAATAAGAAACGGCGGAGCGATAATAATTAATAAGGATGTAATCGAAGAGCAGGGGCTCGAAATTCCTACCTGCTATGAGGATTTATTGAAGCCGCAGTATAAGAATTTGATTTCCATGCCGAACCCCAAGGCCTCGGGCACGGGTTATATGTTCCTTTTGAGCTTGGTTAACGCCTGGGGAGAGGAAGAGGCGTTCGAGTATTTTGATAAGCTCAACGAGAACGTGCTTCACTATACCTCGTCGGGCTCAGGGCCTGTCAACGACCTGAAAAACAAAGAGGTTGCCATCGGTCTCGGTATGACCTCTCACGCGGTTCAAAACATAAATAACGGAGAAAACTTTGAGATTTTGTTCTTTGATGAGGGCTCGCCCTACTCGCTCTACGGCCAAGCGATTATAAAGGGCTATGAGGACAACGAAGCGGTTGTTGAAGTGTTTGAATTTCTCGCTACGACGCTTACAATGGAGCAGTGCAGACTGTTTTACCCCGAAAAAATATTTACAAGCGTAGAGGGCGAAATTGAAAATTACCCAAGCGGCATTAAATATGCGGATATGAAAAATAACGGCCCGGATTACAAAGCGGAATTGCTTGAAAAATGGAAATATTGAGGTAAAAAATGGACACAAAGTTATCCACACCAAAGCTATCTATAAAAAATATCACAAAGCAATACGGAGCAAATGACGGTAAATTAGCTCTTGACGACATCTCTTTTGATGTAAAAGAAGGAGAGTTTATATCAATTTTAGGGCCGTCGGGCTGCGGTAAAACAACCCTTCTGCGTATCCTTATAGGACTGATACCGCCAACGACGGGCAGGATTTTTCTTGACGGCGCAGATATTACCGACCTTCACTCCTCAAAGCGCTCAATGGGTATAGTTTTCCAAAACTACGCCCTGTTTGAGAATATGACGGTTCTTGATAACGTAGTTTACGCTGCGTATCTTAAAGAGAAAAGGGAGCGCGGAGCTCGCGGCAAGGAGGCAAAGGCGCTCAAAGCCTCAATTAAGGAAAAAGCCGAAAAAATGCTTGATCTGCTCGGCGTGGGCGAACATAAAAGCAAATACCCGTCGGAGCTTTCGGGCGGACAGCAGCAGAGAGTAGCTATCGCGAGAACTCTTATCCATAACCCGTCGATTATGCTCTTTGACGAGCCGATGTCGGCGCTTGACGTGGATACGAGGCTTCAGCTCCGCGATGTCATAAAGAACATCCAAAGGGACTTTGGAACAACTATGATTTATATTACCCACGACCAGGAGGAAGCCTTCGCTATGTCGGATGTAATTCTGGTTATGGAGAATTCCAGAATCGCTCAAATCGGTACGCCCAAGGAGATTATCGAAAATTGCGCAAACGATTACGTAAAGCATTTCGTAGTGGATAATCTGCAAAAGAAAATAAAATCTCTCGCCGAATTTGTGAAGGAGTAACGCCGTGACGACTGCAATCCAAAATAAAAAAACGCCGAGGATGAGCCTCGCGGTTAAAATCGCCGTGGCCTTGATTCTTGCGTTTTTGGTAATCGTACCCATCTTGAGTATGTTTATGCAGATAAGAATTGAGGATTTCAAATCCGTATTCAAAAGTCCGCAGTTCTCATCTGCACTATGGAATTCGGTGTGGATTTCAGGCGTGGCAACTCTTATAAGCGTGCTGCTCGCCTACGTACTCGCCTATGCGACTGTGAGGGCGAATATATACCTCAAAAGAGTGTTCGTTATTCTCCTCACTCTGCCTATGCTCATACCTTCAATTTCACACGGTATGGGACTTATAATACTTTTCGGACAGAATGGAATTGTCACAAGACTCTTCAATCTCCAAGGGTCGATATACGGAGCGGCGGGTATAATAATCGGCTCTGTTCTGTATGCCTTTCCCGTAGCGTATATTATGCTGAGCGACGTCTTGAAATACGAGGATATGTCGGTTTACGAGGCGGCTAACATTCTCGGAATAGGGAAGATGAGACAGTTTCTAAAGCTCTCCCTGCCGTATATGAAAAAGCCATTGATTGCCGCGGTATTCAGCGTGTTTTCAATGATAGTTACCGACTACGGAGTTCCTCTTATGATTGGCGGAAAGACCAAAACCCTCTCAATTATGATGTATGAGGAGGTAATCGGACAGCAGGAATTCGGAAAGGGCTGCGTCTATGGCGCGTTCCTTATGCTGCCTGCTCTAATCGCCTTTATATCCGACCTTTTGAATAAGGAAAGAGCCGCTGCCGCTTTCGTAAAGCGAGAGGGAGAGAGCAAGGCGCGAGGCGCCCTTGACTATGCCGCCTTCGGATTTTGCATAGCGGTGTCCGTATTCGTCGCTCTGCCTTTAATAGCCTTCGTTGTTCTCTCATTTGCAAAATCCTATCCCAGAGATACTGCAATTACAATAGAGCACTTCGCAGAAATATTCGGCGGACAGGGCGGGACCTATCTGCTCAATTCATTGATAATCGCACTTTTGGCTGCGATTATAGGTGTGATTTTGGCATATATAACCGCATATCTCACAGCAAGAATGAAGTCGTTGACATCAAGATTTATTCACCTTCTTGTACTTACCTTTATGGCAATTCCGGGTATCGTTCTCGGTATTTCCTACGTTATGACCTTCTCAAATTCAATAATATACGGAACGATTATTATACTCGTTATGGTCAACGTCGCTCACTTTATATCCTCGCCGTATCTTATGATGTATAATTCGTTTTGTAAAATGAACGAGAATTTGGAGGCGGTAGGAGCAACGCTGGGCATAAGTAAAATAAGAATGATAAAAGACGTGTTTATACCTCAGAATATAGGCTCAATGCTGGAAATGTTTTCATACATTTTCGTTAACTGTATGATGACGATTTCTGCGGTAGCCTTCCTGTCAAGCGTATTTACAAAACCGATTTCGCTTATGATAAATCAGTTTGAAGCGCAAATGCAATACGAGAGCGCGGCAGTAGTATCGCTGCTCATATTCGTAGTTAACATAATAGTTAAGGCTCTGATATCACATCTGTCAAAGAAAGGAAAAACAAATGAAGCTCACCAAAAAACAGTTTGATATACTCGTAATGCTGGAAAGTCGGAATGTCGCTATATCACAGCGTGAAATATCTCTTGAGACAGGCATTTCTCTTGGAAGCGTTAATAAAATACTTAACGAGCTTACCGATTTGAAATATGTAAGCGGAGGTAAAATAACCGAGTCCGGACTCAACGCATTAGAACCTTATAAAGTGAAGAGAGCGGTATTTTTAGCGGCGGGATTTGGTTCAAGGCTCGTCCCGATAACCCTTAACACCCCAAAACCGCTTGTAAGAATTAAAGGAAAGAGAATAATCGACTCGCTTTTAGACGCTGTAATCGCCGTGGGAATTGAAGAAATTTATATAGTCAGAGGCTATCTGGCAGAGCAGTTCGACCAGTTGATTAAAAAATATCCGCAAATTACCTTTATTGAAAATCCGGCCTACAACGAGACAAACAATATTTCCTCTGCCTATTGCGCAAGGCATCTGCTCTCAAACGCCTACGTCTGTGAGGCAGACCTGCTCCTCTACAACCCCAAGATTATAAGCAAATATCAATATTCCACGAACTATCTCGGCGTTTATACCGATAAAACAGACGATTGGTGCTTCGTCACCGACAAGGACGGATTAATTAAAAAGCTCACCGTCGGAGGCAAGAACTGCGCCCATATGTACGGAGTTTCCTACTGGTCAGATGAGGACGGAGAAAAGCTGTGCCGACATCTTGAAAATGTCTATAACGACGTGCCGGGAGGAAAGGAAAGATACTGGGACCAGACCGTATTCGACTATCATCACGATGAGTATGAAATATACGTGCGCCCCTGCCTTTTCAGTGATATAACCGAAATCGATACCTTTAACGAACTTAAAAAAATCGACTCAAATTACGCGATGTAACTCGAAAATGTTAACTAATATTTACAAAAAACAGCTCGGATTAAAAACCGAGCTGTTTTTTTATTTAATTCTGCTATCCCGCCAATTCGGGTTTGCAATGTCCGCAGTAATTTGTATTTCCCTCGGCGGCAAGCTCTTCAATTGTCTTGTCGGTGTAAATGGGGTTCACCGTGGGACAGAAGTCGCAGTCGGGGAGGTGGATTTTGTTAAGGTTGTTTCCGTTCAAAACGAAGGTGCAGTTTTCAAGAGTAATATCACCGCTTCCCGTGCCGTAATTATAGGCGGGGTCTTTATGATTTGCGCCGTTTGCGTAATTTATAACTACTCCGTCCTGAACGTTTTGAATAAATACGTTAAAGCAAATGCCGTCACCGCCGTCCTCGACGGACAAGGCCTCTAAGTGAACTCCGCTCGCCAGCAAATTATTGCCGTCGTATATAGGCTCAACGCGGTACATCACGTGGCTTTGAGGATTTTCTTTGAGGTAGTCGGCAATTAAGTTTTCAAAATCCAGCATATCCTCTTGATTATTCAAAACTGCTCCCGAATTGAGCATTCTCGTGCCTGTAAACAGGTTCAATGGATTGTCATTTTGCCCTGTAAGCTGCCAACCGATAAGGTGACATCTGTTGTAAAGAAAACCGCCCGGCACAAAGGGATAAGATGCTTGGTTCCAACCGCTTGGATTGGTATTCAGAGCCCCACGGTCTCCGCTGGGCATTAAATCCGCATTGAGACAGGCGACCGCAGTTCCGCTTCTGCCAAGCCTGTCCAGCGGAGAATAATACTCATAAGGTTCGGTTACAATCTGATTTTGGGTAAAGTAGGGAATGTTATCGTTAACTACGTAGTAGTTTTGTCCGCCGTATACGTAACTTGGAATAGCGGAAAGGTTGAATTTCGGCTTTGAGAGAGCTGGTCTTTCGGTTTCGGTGGGAGCTGTGTACCCCTCATCAATCTCACCGCAGACAGTACAAGTACCGTTGAAGAAGCTGTGAGAGTCTTCGTTAACCCTATATCCGCAGTCACATTCATACCAATGATTTTCGACGTCCTTTTTGATAGAAAGAGAGTGGCTTTGAACGTCGGTCTCGTAACCGCACTCGCACTTTTCAAAGTGACCGTCCGCGTTGTAATCAACCGCAAGAGAGTGGCTTTGAACGTCGGTCTCGTAACCGCACTCGCATTTTTCAAAGTGACCGTATTGGTTATATTTTGATACGAGTAAATGACTGTGCTGTGACCCGTTTGAATCGTCGTCATCTCCGCCACCCATACTGTCAGCCTTTGTGACGGTGAGCGCGACTTGCGGACTTGACGCCTGTAAGTCATAGGTTTGAACGCTGATTTTACACTCGCCGACCGAGAGCGCGGTTATGTAAAAGTATATTTTGCTTCCGGAAATCTTGTCGAGCTCTATAAGCGCAACTGCCTCGCTTGTGGAAACAAGCTCAATCTGCTCGCTTTCGTATCCTTCGTCTGCGACAATCAGGAAATATCCGCGAGCCTCCTCTCCGACCTTAAGGCTTATACTTTTTCCGAGATTATAATCATAATCGAAGCTGTGTATTTGGGGTTCGCCGTCGGAATCATCTCCCGAGCCGTCTTCGTTTTGGTCGGTATCTTGGTTATCGTTTACCACCTCATCGTCAGAGTTTGTGAAATCCAACTGACAGGAAGCAAAGGAGAGACAAAGAACCAACAAAAGCGATATAAGATATAGCCACTTTTTCATATTATTTCCTCGTTTTTTATTAACTCACTGAAAATATTATAATATATAAAAGCATAAAAGTCAATATATTGACATTTTATTTGTTTCGATGTATAATTAAACAGAAATCATTTTGTTTGTTTAGCGAGGTATCAAAATTGAAGAAGAAAATATACAATTTTTCATCAACTCCCGCAATACTGCCCGAGGAGGTCTGCGAGCTTGCCACCCTTGGAATGTGGAACTATAAAAACAAGGGAATATCGGTTTATGAAATTGGAATAAACTCTCCCGAATATGAGGAAATCCGCAGTCACGCGGAGCTGACCTTGCGCCGTCTTTTGAACATACCGCCGAACTATCGCGTACTGTTCGCCCCCGGCGACTCGGTTTCGCAATTCGCTGCAATTCCGCTCAATCTTCTGTCGGGACATAAGTGCGCCGACTACGTCCTGACGGGGCAGTTTTCCAAATTGGCAATCGGAGAGGCTAAAAAATACGGCGATATCGCCGAGGCAGCTTCAAGCGCCGGAGCTTCTCCCGCATATTCCACAATACCGCTGCTGAACAAAGCGTCGTTCAGACCCGACGCCGATTACGTGCATATCTGTTTCAGCGATACCATTCACGGCACTAAATTTTTCTATATTCCCGACACGGGCAATATTCCTCTCGTGGCAGAGATGAGCGCGTTTCTTCTCTCCGAGCCGATAGACGTTTCCAAGTTCGCCTTGATTTACGCCGACGCGCAGAAGAACATAGCTCCCTGCGGACTGACGATTCTGATTCTTCGCGATGATATAATAGGCAACGCCACTGAGGAGACCCCCTCCATACTCAAATACAAGCTTATGCTCGCAGGAGAGAAGGTTTGTAACACGCCCCCCGCCCATTCCATATACATAGCCTCGCTTGTATTTGATTGGATAGAGAACCAGGGCGGACTTGAAGTAATAAAGGGAAGAAACGTAAAGAAGGCGTCTTTACTTTACGATTACATCGACTCACAAACCTATTACACCAACCCCGTTGATAAAAAATGCCGTTCCTTAACCAACGTAATTTTCGTTACGGGAGATGCAAAGCTGGATAAAAAATTCATCAAAGAGGCGACAAAGCGCGGATTTATAAATCTTGAGAGCCACAGCTCTCTTGACGGAATGAACGCTTCGCTCTATAATGCTATGCCGCAGGAGGGCGTTGAAAAGCTGATTGAGTTTATGAAGGAATTTGCGCAGTCAAATCCCAAGCTCTACAATAACTGATAACTGTGTATAATAGATAAAAATACCCGTGTATTATTTTGAAAATATGTAAAAAATAAAATTGATTTTTTCCAAAAGATGTGATATAATTATCAGGTTGAAAATTTAAAGACTTTAAATTGAGGAGAACGTATGAAGCGCACAGATTTAAGAAATATAGCAATTATAGCGCACGTTGACCACGGAAAGACAACTTTGGTTGACGAAATGCTGCGTCAAGGCGGTATTTATCGCGACAATCAGGAGATGGCAGACAGAGTAATGGACTCCAACGACTTGGAGCGCGAGCGCGGTATCACAATTTTGGCAAAAAATACTGCAATACACTACAAAGGCGTAAAAATAAACGTAATAGACACCCCGGGTCACGCCGATTTCGGCGGCGAGGTTGA
>JAZUPQ010000036.1:0-7316 GCA_045605265.1 Eubacteriales bacterium
ATGGTATGCGTTGGAATATATGCGGCACTTGTCAACAGCTTCACGGCAACAAGTGATATTCATTCAACCATATTTTCTATTGCGGCATATACCGTTGTACTTTGCTTTACTCTCTTTAAGACAGGAAGCATATCAAAATCAATATTCAATGCTCATTAAGGAAAGGAGGATTTTTAACAATGCCTTATGTACCCGTACCCAAAGACTTAACTACGGTAAAATCAAAGGTTGCGTTTAACCTTACGAAACGGCAGCTTATATGCTTTTCACTTGCGGCAGTAGCCGGTGTCGGAGTTTACTTTCTCACAAGAAATGTTCTCGGCACCAGCGGCGCGTGTATGCTCTTAATTGTAGCAGCGCTTCCGTTCTTCCTCTTTGCTATGTATGAGAAAAACGGGCAGCCGCTTGAAAAGGTATTGAAGCAATATATAAACGCACGATTTATAAGGCCGAAAGTCAGACCGTACCGAACGGAAAATATATATTCGGCTATGATGAAACAAAGTATTTTAGATAAGGAGGTAGAAAAGATTGCAGGACGCAAAGACAAAATCAAAAAAGCAAAAACGAAAAATTCCGGCAGATAAACCACTTTCCCGAAGCCAGAAAAAGCAGATTGCGGAAGCTGTGAAAAAAGCGAAAATGCAAGGCAAAATTGCTATGAGCGCGCAACAGACAATTTGCTATAAGGCAATGTACCCGGACGGTGTTTGTCGTGTTACGGATAAGTTTTTCACAAAGACATTGCAATTCTTTGACATAAATTATCAGCTTGCAAGGAACGAGGACAAAAACGAAATTTTTGAAAATTACTGCGATTTTCTTAATTATTTCGACCATTCAATTTCCGTTCAGCTTTCTTTCCTCAATCAGAATGTAGATATGGAAGAATATCAGAAAATGATTGAGATACCTAAACAGGAGGACGAATTTGACGCTATCCGTACAGAGTATATGCAGATGTTGAAAGAACAGATTGCAAAAGGTAATAACGGACTTATCAAGCGCAAGTTTATCACCTTTGGTATTGAAGCAGACGACATTAAGGCTGCAAAGCAAAAGCTGGAACGTATTGAAGCGGATATTTTGGGAAATTTCAAAGCGCTCGGAGTTTCCGCAAAACCTCTTTCCGGGCTGGAACGTTTGGAGCTTCTTCACGGCTCTTTCAATGAGGGCACAAATGAGAAATTCCGCTTTAATTGGGATTTGGTGCATAAGACGGGACTTTCTACAAAGGACTTTATTGCGCCGACTTCCTTTGATTTCAGGGACAGCAGAACGTTTAAGTGCGGCAGCAATTTAGGGCAGGTTTCTTTTGTTCAGATAATTGCGCCGGAGCTTACCGACAGTATGTTAAAGGATTTTCTTGACCTCGATACACCGATTGCGGTAAATCTTCACATCAAGAGTATAGACCAGTCGGAAGCTATCAAAATGGTAAAGCGTAAGATTACCGACCTCGACAAAATGAAGATTGAGGAACAGAAAAAAGCAGTACGCAGCGGTTACGATATGGATATTATTCCGTCAGACCTTGCTACATTCGGTGTTGACGCTAAAAACCTTTTGGAGCAGTTACAGGGCCGTAATAAAAGAATGTTTTTAATTACTGTCCTTGTTATGAATACTGCCAAAAACAAAAGGGCTCTTGCTAATGCAGTATTTGCAGCACAGGGTATTGCACAGAAATATAACTGTGCATTAAAACCTCTTGACTTTCAGCAGGAACAGGGCTTAATGTCCTCTGTTCCCATTGGTATAAATCAGATTGAAATTCAAAGAGGTATGACAACATCATCAACGGCAATTTTTGTTCCGTTTACCACGCAGGAGCTTTTTCAGACAGGAAACGAAGCTCTCTATTATGGGCTTAATGCTCTTTCAAATAATATGATAATGGTTGACCGAAAGAAGCTCAAAAATCCAAACGGGCTTATACTCGGCACACCGGGCTGTCTTGCCTATGATACCGAACTTATTTTGAAAGACGGTGTTATAGAGAAAATAGGCAGCCTTTTTGATAAGGGCGTTAAGGAGATTGACACATATTCCTATGACGAGGTACAGAAAAAGTTAGTACATTCAAAGGCGAAAGATATTCGCATTGAAAAGCAGACTGACGAACTATACAAGATTGATTTTTCAGACGGGACTTCTGTTTCTCTCACCGATACACACCTTTTGCTGTGTGCTGATGAAAACTATGTTGCAGCAGCAGAAATAAAACCGGGTGCTGTTCTTTATGGCGGAAACACCGTAACAAAGGTTGAGCTTGTAAAGCTGGAGGAAAAAATCAATGTTTATGATATGACCGTTCCAAAGTATTATAACTTTCTTTTGGCAAACGGTGTTGTTGTTCATAACAGCGGTAAATCTTTCAGCGCAAAGCGTGAAATTACAAACTGCTTTTTAGTTACGCATGATGATATTATCATCTGCGATCCGGAAGCAGAATATTATCCGCTTGTATCAAAGTTAAACGGACAGGTAATTAAGATTGCGCCAAACTCCCGTAATTACATCAATCCTATGGATATAAACCTTAACTACTCGGAGGAAGAAAACCCTGTAATGTTAAAGTCGGATTTCATTCTTTCTCTCTGTGAGCTCATAGTCGGCGGCAAGAACGGATTGGAGCCGATTGAAAAAAGTGTAATTGACAAAGCGGTACGAAATGTTTACAGACCGTACTTACTTAACCCGGAGCCTTCCAATATGCCTATTTTGGAAGATTTATTCAATGAGCTTAATTCAATGCCGGAGCTTGAAGCAAAGCGTATTGCCTCTGCGTTGGAGCTGTATGTTCACGGCTCATTAAATGTATTCAATCACCGTACCAACGTTGATATGAATAACAGGCTGATATGTTTTGATATTAAGGAGCTCGGAAAGCAGCTTAAAAAAATCGGTATGCTTATTGTTCAAGACCAAGTTTGGAATCGTGTAACATTAAACCGTGCGGAGCATAAATCCACAAGGTATTATATAGACGAATTTCACTTGCTTTTGAAAGAGGAACAGACAGCGGCGTACTCTATTGAGATTTGGAAACGCTTTCGTAAATGGGGCGGTATTCCGACAGGTATAACGCAGAATGTCAAAGACCTTTTATCTTCCCCTGAGATTGAAAACATCTTTGAGAACTCTGATTTTATCTATATGCTCAATCAGGCAGGCGGAGACCGTGAAATACTTGCAAAGCAGCTTGGAATTTCAGCAAATCAGCTTTCCTATGTAACACAGAGTAACGAGGGCGAGGGCCTCTTGTTCTATGGTAATGTTATTATTCCGTTTGTTGACCGTTTCCCGAAACATCTTGAGCTTTACCGATATATGACAACAAAACCGGAAGAAGTGGCAAACAATGAGTAAAGAGCTTACACATTTAAGTTTATTTTCCGGGATTGGCGGTATTGATATTGCAGCAGAAGCGGCGGGATTTGAAACAGTCTGCCAATGTGAATGGGCGGACTTCCCGACATCAGTTTTAGAAAAGCGGTGGCCGAACGTGCCCCGCTTTCGTGATATTACCACTCTTAACAAGGAGGTGTTCTATGAAAAAACAGGACGAAAAACAGTTACACTCATCAGCGGCGGATTTCCCTGTCAGCCATTCTCAACAGCCGGAGCACAGAAAGGTTTTACCGATATTCGTTACCTCTGGCCTGAAATGGCAAGAGTTATTTCCGAACTGCACCCCTCTTGGGTGCTTGGGGAGAATGTTGCCGGCTTTATCGGTATGGGGCTCGACAAAACGGTTTTTGACTTGGAACGCGAAGGATACGCTGTTCAAACATACGTATATCCAGCTTGTGGCGTCGGCGCGGGGCATGAGCGCGCAAGAACTTTTATCGTCGCGGTTGATGTTTCCCACGCCCCTTGCCTCCGACAATACCAACAACAAGAAAGATGCAATGCGTCTGGACGTGTTCCTGTCGGAAAACGGGATATTCAGAAAGAGAAATCCCAACGGGAAAATTTGGAGCCTTCCTCTGTCGGCAGCGGTATTTTACTTAACCCCGATAGCGTCGGACGGGCTGCGCTCGAATTTCAAACCGGAGATTTTAATGCAGGCTCGCAAGTCGGCAAACTTGGCGACACAGATAGTACAACAGGAAATGCCGACGAGCGACAAATCAGCACTCAATCCCGATTGGGTGGAATGGTTAATGGGTTTCCCTTATGGCTGGACGGACATACATTGTGGCAACGAGAGCCTGAGGGCGTTCCCCGTGTAACAGAGAGAACGGACGGCAGAGCTCCGAGATTAAAAAGTCTTGGTAATGCGGTTTGTCCTCCGCAGGTGTACCCCATATTAAAATGTATTGCAGATATTGAGCTATGCGCTTGTAATGACAGATGTGTTTTTGATTTACAGCAGTAGCAGTAGTATTGTGGTAATGTGTGTAAACTCAAAGAGTTTTCCATATTTCCATAATAAAAAACGGCGTGGGATTTGTGTGTAAACTTGCAAAAAAGTTTTCCATAACTTCCACGCTTTTAATATATAAAATTGAGGTGAAAACTTTGCGAAATGAAGAATTATACAATAACAGCGGGTGTGTTGACAAAACAGCTTATGAAGCACTTAAAAACATTCGCCGTGAGGAACGCAGAGCCCTTATTAACCTTTTGAAGCTAACAGCAGAAAATCACGGTTACGAAATTACTAACCGTATTGAACTTCGGGAAATCAAGGAGGTTGACGTTTAATGAAAATCGACCACGGCGATTATGATGTGTATAACAATTCACGAATTATACACGGAACGAATATTGAAATAGACTACAGCGTTTATTATAAGCGTGATTGTGATATTTCCGACCTTATTCAAATGTCTGCAAAAGATGTTGAGAGGTTTCGCAACAAAAGTATAGCGAATGAAAATAAAGCATACGAAAAAGTGTTGCAGGCTCTTTCAGAATGGGAAAAGGAAGCACTTATTACCCAAAGGCATAACCGGGCGCTTAACTATCTTAATACACCTCCCATTGAGCACACAAGCAATAAATGGGTGGACGCAAAGTATGACTATAAAGAGCGCAGTAATATGGTTTACTTTATGCAGTATAGGATTTACAAAAGGCAAGCCAGACACGGTATGTTGAAATGGGACGTATCTTGGACTGTTCGTACACAGAGAGCACCGGGCCAAGCTGCGTTAGTTCTTGGAAATCAGGAGAAAACATATTCAAGTCAGGAAGCGGCTGAAAAGTATATCCAAAACAGAATTGCAGAATACGACCACTTATTTACGGAAATATCTCCTGTCATTGCTGATGTAGATAAATACCCATTCTGCGTAAATGGTGTATTGCTACCGGGATATACAACAGTTTCAATGCAAAAAGCCATTGACGAGAAAAAGCCCTCTATCAAAGGTCAGTTAAACGAGCTTAAAAGTCAGACAAAAAATAATTCAACTACGGAGCCGACAAAAAAGAAATCTGCTCCCGAACTTGAATAGGCGGAGGTGAAAAATGAGCAAGGACAAAGAATTTAAGGCAAAAAACAGAGACTTGAATTTTTCAAAGCCTCAAAAGGACGATACAGTTCTCGGACGGCAAAACCGACCTGAAGAACAGAAAACGGATTTATCTTCATCAAAGAAAAACCGTATGTATCAGCAGCGGCAGGAAGCCCACGAACAGCCTTTTGATGTTCCTGAAACCAAACCCGATATTTCGGAAAGTTCTGTATCAGATACGGTAATAAATAATGCAGAAAATCCCGTATATGAGCATAGCGCTTTTGATACAAAAGAAACTATCCCCGTACATTCGGAAAGTCATACCGAACAGCCTAAAACGGCAGAATCGGTAAAAGGAACACAAAGAAAACAGGCTGAAAAAATCCGGGCAGACAATGACAATTCCATTTCTGCAGATAATGATGTTTCCGTTCCCAAAGAACATAAAGCGGAGGAAATTCCGGCAGAAACAACAGATAATATTTCTCCGGGAGAAACAACAGAAATGCAGACGGATATTCCTGACGGTACAAAAGATATTCAGGCGGATATGCCTCCCTCTGCACCAAAGGGCGAAAGATACAATATTCAGGACGCAATGCACGAAAACAAGCAAGCGTTTGATATTGTGGAAAAGAACACCGATTTTAAGCTGGGACGACAGGAACACACAACCCCGAAAGGTACACAGGAGAAAAAAGGCATAAAGCCTAAAAATAAAAACCGACTGTACCAAAAGGAGCATACAAAGGCAGATGAAGCAGCGCAGAGCGTTTCATCAGAACAGAGTGCCGAGCCGGAAACAGCAAAAACAGAAAAATCGGACAAGGCGGAAAATGCTGAAAATCTTGACGAGGAAATTCCTCTGCAAGAGGATTTTCAGTTTGACCGTACAAAGAAATATGAACAGCGAGCCGAAAGGCTGCATCACAAGGCCGAAAAAGCCAAAAAGAAAGCTCCCCATAATACCAAAATCAAGCGGCAGCGTGTGTATGATGAAAAGAAACAAAAGGCAAAGACACGGTTACAGTTTGAGAATGAAGCAAAGCCGGTAAGTGATAACCGATACACCTTTGTTAAAAATTCAACCACCTTTGCAAGCAACAGAGTTTTATTAAAAGCACACAACAAAATCCGTGAGGTTGAGCGTGAAAATTCTTCTGTTGAAGCGGCACACAAGACCGAAGAACAGGCGGAACGACTTGCAGCTCATAGTATGAGGTTGCAAAAGAATTTATCACAAAAAAGGAAAAATGCACCTATAAAAAAGGCGCAACGCTTACAGGAAAAAGCCGAGAAAGCAGAGATAAAGGCTTTATACGAAAAGACATTGAAAGAACACCCTGAAATTAAAAAGTCAGAGGTTAAAAAGTTCATTCAGAAACAGCGTATAAAGAAACAATATCAGAAAGCAAAGCGAGCCGAACAGACAGCGAAAAAGGCAAAAAAAGCAGCACAGAATACAAAGGCAGTAACGGCAAGGATTGCCGCTTTTGTATGGCGGCACAAAGCAGTGTTCGGAATTATACTTGCCATCTTTCTTCTGTTCGCTTGGCTTGGCAGTGTATTAACATCTTGCTCAATTATGGGTACGCAGGGCGGCGGCTCTCTTATGGTTTCCTCTTACTTTGCAGAGGACGACGATATATACGCAGCAGAAGATTATTATGTAGCTCTTGAACAGAATTTACAAAATCGAATTGATAACATTGAAAACGAGTATTCCGGCTATGACGAATACAGATACAATGTTGCAGGCATAGGCCATAACCCTTACGAGCTCATTTCATATCTTACAGCGGTATATCAGGAAGTCGGATCGTAGCCATGTCGTTCTGTGAGCCA
>JAZUPQ010000037.1:0-13026 GCA_045605265.1 Eubacteriales bacterium
CGCTTGGCCTCCGACTTAGATCCTTGTACGCAGTGAAGGCAAAGCCGTTCACGTTATCGATAACCGCAAATTATATTGATGAAGGAGTTATTTGTATGTATGCAAAACAATTAACAGTTTTTATTGAAAATCGCGAGGGCAGACTTTCAGAGGTACTTAACGTTTTAAGCGAAAATAATATCAATATTCTCTCCCTGAGTTTGGCAGATACAACAGAATACGGACTTTTGCGTCTCATCGTAAACGATGCCGCTTTGGGTAAGGATAAGCTTGCGGAATGTGGTTTTTCTTCCCTTCTTTCAAACGTCTCCATCATAAAAATCGAGCACAAGGCAGGAAGTCTTCAGGCCTTGCTTAAAATCATCGACGAAAACGGCGTTAATATCGAATATATGTACGGTTTATCCATTGAGGGAAGCAACGCTTACGTAGTTCTAAAAGCTTCTGATTCTGAAAAAATCGAACGGATTTTAGAAGAAAATAAAATAACGACAGTTTCCTCTGACGAGCTCTGCTGAAATCAGGTGTAATTATGGGATTTAATGAAAAAATGTACGACCTCGGAAGCCGTCGCTCTGTAATAAGAGAAATTTTTGAATACAGTAAAGCGCGCGCAAAGGAAATCGGCAAGGACAAGGTTTTTGATTTCAGTCTGGGAAATCCGAGCGTCCCTGCTCCAAAAGAGGTAAACGAGGCGATTAAGAGCCTAATTGACAGCGAAAGCTCCGTGCTTCTTCACGGATACACCTCTGCGCAAGGCGACGCAGAAGTCAGAGCGTTGATTGCCGATAAAATAAAGCGTAATTTCGGAGTCGATATGTCTCCAAATTTGATTTATATGACCTGCGGCGCTGCCGCCTCACTCTCTATTTGCTTAAAGGCTCTGGTTGAGGACGGAAAAAATGACGAATGTATCGTATTCGCTCCCTTTTTCACCGAGTATAGAGTGTTCGTAGAAAACGCAGGCGCAAAACTCGTTGTAAGCCAGCCGCAAGACAAAACATTTCAGGTGGATATTGAGGATTTTAAAAGCAAAATCACCAAAAACACCAAGGCGGTAATTATCAATTCGCCAAACAACCCGAGCGGAGTCGTATACTCTGAGGAGACCGTTGTGGCTCTCTCTGCTGTTTTAAAGGAAAAATCCGCAGAACTTGGCAGGCCTATTTACCTGATTGCAGACGAGCCTTACCGTGAGCTCGTTTATTCCGGTGTGGAAGTTCCATATCTTATGAATTACTACGACAACACCTTGGTTTGCTATTCTTTTTCAAAATCTCTCTCACTTCCGGGCGAAAGAATCGGATATATTGCGGTTTGCCCCAAAATGAGCGAGGCGACCGAGATTTATCTCGCGGTGTGCGGCGCCGGCCGTTCGCTCGGCTACGTATGCGCCCCGAGCCTGTTCCAACAGGTTATCGCCAAGTGCTTGGATGCGGCGGTAAACGTTAACGCCTACAAAGAAAACCGTGACCTTTTATACGACAGCCTCACATCCTATGGATATGAGTGCGTCAAGCCTGACGGCGCGTTTTATCTTTTCGTCAAGGCCTTGGAGGAAGATTCTTATAAATTCTTTGAGCGGGCAAAGGCTCACGAGCTTTTAGTCGTTCCCTGCGACGATTTCGGAGTTAGCGGATACGTGAGAATTGCATACTGCGTTTCGAAAAAGACGGTTATCGGCTCGCTGCCGGAATTTAAAAAGCTTGCAAAGGAATACGGAAAATAATAAAAGCGGAAGATTATCTTCCGCTTTTATTTTGTAAAGTCGCGTAGTGGTTTTTATTCGTTCTCACTCGGAAAAGCCTACGATTTCGTCAAAGGATTTACGCTTTTTGGGCCTAGCTTCATCGAGCGGATATCCGAGAGTGATTACAAGACGCACCTCGCCGTCAATCGAGCATATCTCACGGATTTTATCGCTGTTCAGCCAGCCGATTATACAAGTTGCCAGCCCTTGCGCAGTCGCTTCGGCGGTGATGTAGGCGGCAAGTATGCCGATATCTATCGAGCGATAATCGTTCTTTTTAATTTTAGCGCCTACCTCCGCAGATTTGCAGTAAGGCTTCTCGGATATAACGAACAAGACAGGCGCTTGGTCAACAAAGCCGTTTATTCCAATCGACTTCGTCGCCTGTGCGACGCCTTTCGCCTTTTCGCCCTTGCAAACCGTAATATGATACGGCTGTCCGTTGCAGGCGGACGGGGAGAGAATTGCCGACTCTAAAATCGCCTGTATTTTTTCTTTCTCAACGGGTCTTTGGGTGTCGTATTTTCTACAAGAATAACGCGAATTTGCTATCTCATTAAAGTTCATAAAAATCCTTCTTTCAATATTTAAGTACAGTTTTTGACATTATTCGTTTCAAAATACAGTAAAATGCAAATAATCATTTACATTTCGCTTTTTATTCCTTCAAATACCTTTCAGACTCTCTCCAATATTCTATACTCTCCACAGGTTCGCTGTCAAGCTGCCAATACTGAGTCATCATTCTTTCCTTTTGAGGACCGCTGCGGGCAATTTTTGAGAGATATTCCTTCAAATCACCGACCGAAATCCTCTCAGCCTCTTTGGCAAAATCCGAAGAATTTGCGTAATTTACAAGCGTTTTAAGCATAGAAATGACAGCAGGATTCGATTTCACTATGTCGGTGAAATTAAATCCTGTTACCAGGAGTCTGCCCTTACCTGCCTTTAAAGCGAAGGCATAGGAGAAATTTCTCATCGTTCTGTCGTACATCAGCTCGGGGAGCGCGAATTTATTCGGGTCGAAGCGGTCGCGGTTGCTCTTGTCGAGTCCCGACACAAGCGAGTGAACCTTAACCGGAAAATCGTCAAGATTTATCTTATCGGAGTCGTCAATCAGATTATAATATTGGAAATTAATTTGTCCGTCGGTAACAAAACCGTATTTCGTGAGGACTTCCTTTTCGTCCCTTCCGCCGTTCATTGTCCCTCTGTCCCAAATTACGCCCTTGAACCTGTCCCAAGTGTGACGGAAGGAATATTTCGGGACTTTCATATCCTTATGGAGCAGGTGCCTTGTGAAATCCTGACGGTAAATCAGCATAACGTCCTCGCCCCTTTCAAGACGGTCGAATAAATTGTCGTCTAGCTTATCGGTAACTGTAAGCTTTGAGCTTTCTGTGAATTTGCAGGTGCGCAGAAGGTAATCCTCCTTCATATCGCAGTTTGCGTTTAGAGAGAGCGGAAACTTTTCATCAGGGAACGACCAAAACTCCCAAGAGTTTTCACAAACCGTCCCGTCACAAAATTCAAGTGAACATTCCAAAATGTACTTTTGCGGTTTTTCGCTACTAGGAACTTTGAATTTTAAGGAACAAACGGTGTACAGTCCCGACTCACAGGTATCTACGTCTTTAAGCGAGCCTTGCTTCACGCACAAGCCGCCGTCTAATACTCTGTAAGCGAAATCCGCCTTTTTTGGAGGATTTATCTTATACTGTGATAAAAGCACCTCAGTAAAAAGATCCTCCCCGCCTGCATAAATTTGCTTCGGAAGTCTTGCCAAAATCACGGTGTCGGCGTTGAATTTGCAAAATTCATCAGGCGAAATTCCGTGAGGATCATCAAAGCAGTCCACGACTCCGTTAGAGTTCTCGTATTTGTCGGTGTCGGCGAACTGCAACATATGGAAGCCTGACAAAAGACGACTTGCTCTTATGCTCTCCAAGGCGGTCTTCCAGCATCTGAACTGAAAGTCCTTTGTTATCTGCAAGGTCTCCTTGAAGTTTTCTTTATATCCCTTTGCTTCGAGCATTTTTATTTCTTCATCAACCCACCAAGGAATCGGGCGCTTGAATTTTTGAAACTTCTCCTTCAAGGCGTAGTAATCACGCCAAGAGGTATAGTGGCAAACCTCGTGAGCAATAAGGGGGCGTGTGAATTTAATGCCTCTTTTTATAGCTCCGTCGCCGTTTTTGGAAATCATATCAATGTCGCGAACAGTACCGAAGCCAAGCAGATTTTCCGTGTCCGAAAACATATCCTTGTTTCTGCCGTATGGGAAGAAATAACCCATGTGCTGAACGTCAAAATCGACGCAGTCTCTGTCGTATTCGCCATGAGCGCAGGTGTCGATAAAGAGCCTCGTCGCATCGTGCTTTTTTACTAGGTCGTGAATTTCCCGAATTCGCTGATTTCTCCCCGGTCTTCTGATTTCATTTCCCACGCAGTATACCATAAATGATGGGTGATTATAGAGCGAATTGATTGTGTTCAAGAGCTCCTCGTCGCAAATAAAATCGTTTTTTCCGTAAAGCATTTCTTCAAGGTTGTTGTAGTCATCGTTCTCGCGCCGCATTTCAATATGTATCATAATTCCCAAATCGTCGGCCGCCTTGAAGCAGGCCTCGGGAGGAATTACCGAGTGAAATCTAATTGTGTTATAACCGTAGCTTTTAGCCATTAAGATGTTTTTTTTATAGAAATCGTATTCGGAAAGATTACAGTTGTTCTGATGCTCGTGGGCTGCGCAGCCACGGATGTATCCTCTCATATAAAAGGGATATCCGTTCAGATATATATACCTTTCATCACAGGAAAAGTATCTGAAACCGAATCTGTCAAAAAGGCTTTCCCTCTCGCCGTTTGCATAGGTTATTTCCAGATTGAGCGAATAGAGCTTAGGTGAATCTACCGACCACGGATCAGCGTCGAATGAGAAATTTTCCAATACCGTTTCGGAATTTGCCTCGCCTTCTCCTTTAAGCCTCGTTATTTCTCCGTCGGAGACCGAATACTTAAAGGATTTTATCCTGTTTTTTGCAAAAATTTCAAATTTAGCGGGAGTGTTTACCATTCCCGCTGTAATTTTTAGCACCGTTTCTTTTGAACTAATCATTTTCACTCACCTCAAAAGGAGATGTAATTATTGTACTTTGTCGGAATTCCCGAACGGTAAAGGTGCGAGTCGTTGGATAGTTGAAGCACCTTTGGCACTACCAAATCCGAGCTGTTATCAAACTCAATGACGGTCATTGAAGAATGAGAGAGGTCGAAGTGAGTGACAAACGCCGGAAACGGTATATCGAGTATTGATGACAAGAAGGTGACTCCAAAACCGTGATGGGCAAAAAGCGCTACTCTATCATCGTTTGGCTTAATTTTAATAAATCCGCCTCTGCCTCTGTCGTGACGGTATCCGAGCTTTTCAAGAAAGGCATCCGCCTCTCTGTCTATTCTCTCCATAGCGGACTTATAGTTCGAACCCGAAAAGGCGCTGTGCTCATACCAATTTACGCCCATTTCTTTTATTTCTTTCCTCTGAAAAAATTCGATAAAAGACTTGTCCTGAAAGCACCAAACGCGCTTTCCCTGATCGTTCTTTACGGTCAGGTCTTTCCAAAGCAGAGCCTCGTTTGCCCAATCCAGAACTTCTATCTCTTTTCTCGTGCGTTTCGAGGTGGGAATTGCGGTTTTAATCGCTCGGTTTGAGCTTGACGAGTATATTTTATCAAGTCCTTTTTCGGCAAGGCGCTGAGCCAATGCCTGAGCCTGTCTTTCGCCAAGGGGTGTTATATCATCAGGCTCGTAAATCGGGTCTGCGTGCCGCAGTAAAAATAGTAACATAGTTTTCCTCTTTTAAAAGTTATCGGGATATACTCCTGCTTTTTTCAACTCTTTAAACGCATTTACGACGTCGATTTTATCTTCTTTATATGTAACTCCGTGCCATACATCTTCGTTTTCTATAACCTTTACGTCTGCCTTACCTTCCTCGATGAGCTCGGTAACTACCGACGGAAGAAAGAACTCGCACTTCTCGGGATTGATTTTGAGATTCTTATCAAGGAAAAGTGGGAAACGAGCTTTACACTCCTTCAAATAATCGGTAGTAAAGCCCCATAGGTTCATAGAAACGAGCGTATTGGGGTCAAGGTCGATTTGCTTTTCGCCCTCGTTGTAGTAAATTCTGTCGCCGTCAACGCCGATTGAGGTTCTTTCAACAACCGATTTCAAAATTCCGTTTTCATCACAGTTGCAGACGCCTCTGGCAACCGTACCGTTATCGGTGACGGTATTTTTAACGCGGTAGCCGACCATAGCGAAGTGGTATTTACCGTCGTTTTGACTATTTTTTAAGAAGTCGTAGACCTTTTCAAAGGCGTGCTGACCGTAATAATCGTCCGCATTAATTACCGCAAAGGGAGCGTCAACAGTTCCGAGACAGCAAAGAAGGGCGTGCGCTGTTCCCCAAGGCTTTTTTCTCTCCTCGGGTACGGAATACCCCTCAGGGAGCTTATCCAACTCCTGATATACATACTTAACATTAATATTCTTCCCTTTGAGATGCTCGTCCATTACCTCGCGGAATTCCTTCTCAATGGCGCGCTTGATTACGAAGGTTACGTCCTTAAAGCCCGCTCTCATCGCGTCGTATATTGAGTAGTCTATGATGATATGGCCAAAGTCGTCAACCTTATCTATCTGTTTAAGTCCGCCGTATCTGCTACCCATTCCGGCAGCCATAATAACAAGTTCTGGATTTTTCATAATAATGCTCCTGATATTAAAATGTTTTTTCTTTAAGTTTAGCACATATTTATTATAATTTCAAGTAAAATAAATATTTTATCCTGCAAATATTACCGTCATTTTTGATTTTTCTATTGAAATGGATGCTTTTTGGTTGTATAATAGATTTGTAAAAACCAAAAAGGACGGATAAAGTATGAGCACCTTTCATCTTATTGACCACCCATTAATTCAGCATAAGCTTACCATTATGAGAGATAAAAACACTTCAAGCAAGGATTTCAGAACTCTGCTTGATGAAATTTCTATGCTTATGGGATACGAAATTACCCGAAATCTTCCCTTGGAGGACGTGGAAATCGAAACGCCTATGCAAAAAGCAACCTTCAAAAAAATCGCGGGAAAGAAGCTTGCTATCGTCCCGATTTTGAGAGCCGGTCTCGGTATGGTTGAGGGACTTTTGAAGCTCGTTCCCGTAGCAAGAGTAGGTCATATCGGTCTTTACAGAGATCCCGAAACGCACACGCCTGTTGAGTATTATTGCAAGATGCCCGGTGATATTCAGGAAAGGTTGGTAATCATTACCGACCCTATGCTCGCTACCGGCGGCTCAGCAGCTGACGCCATATCTATGGTGAAAGCGAGAGGCGCGAAAAACATATTGCTTATGTGCCTCGTTTCTGCTCCCGAGGGCGTCAAAAAGGTACAGGAAGCTCACCCCGACGTTGATATTTACTGCGCGGCTCTTGATGAGAAGCTGAACGAGCGCGCCTATATTCTCCCCGGTCTCGGTGATGCGGGCGACAGAATTTTCGGCACTCTTTAATTTATGAGAGAGCTTATAATCAACAAAAACGACAGCGGACAGAGACTTGATAAATTCATAACCAAGACACTTGACCTGCCTGTGAGTCTGCTTTATAAGTCTATAAGACTTAAAAAAATCAAAGTGAACAGAAAGCGCGCCGAGGCCAACCAAATTCTGAACCCGGGCGACACCGTGCAGTGCTTTTTAGCCGAGGAGTTTTTTAAAAGCGACGGAAAGTCAGACCTGAATTACGAGAACATCAGCTGTAATTTGGACGTAGTTTACGAGGACGAAAATATTTTGCTCCTCAACAAGCGCCCCGGACTCTCGGTTCACGAGGACGAGCATAGCCAGAGCAACAATCTTATTACTCAAATTATCGCCTATCTTGTAAAAAAGGGAGAGTATTCTCCAAAGGACGAGCAGAGCTTTACTCCTGCTCTGTGTAACAGGATAGACAGAAACACGGGCGGAATAGTGATATGCGCGAAAAATGCAGAGTCGCTCCGCGTTATGAATGAGAAAATTAAAAATCGCGAGCTTGATAAATTTTATCTTGCGGCGGTACACGGAATACCTCAAAAAAGCGAGGATACTCTGAAAGCCTATCTTCTCAAAGACGAAAAAAGCAACATCGTCCGTATTTACGACAAAAATCCGCCGAAAATAGCGAAAAATATCATCACTAGATACAAAATTATCGCTAAAAACCGAGACACCTCGCTTTTGGAGGTAGAGCTCCTCACCGGGCGGACTCACCAAATAAGAGCTCATCTTGCGCATATAGGACACCCCCTCATCGGTGACGGAAAGTATGGAATAAACAAGGCGGACAGAGAAAAGGGATATAAGTATCAGGCTCTCTATTCATACCGTCTGCGTTTTTCCTTTGACACGGAGAGCGAAAAAACACATTTGGACTACCTTAACGGCAGGGAGTTTAAAATCAAAAAGGACGAAATTTACTTTACAAAGGATTTTTTTAACTAAAAAGCGGATACGCAAGGCTTGAAATCTTGCATATCCGCTTTTTTATTTTCACTCAAAAAACACTCAAAAGCTCGTCAACCTGCTCTTTCGTGGTCATAAAGCTTGTAACCAAACGAATCGCGATATTTCCGTTTGGCATTTTCTCCCAGAAGGTAAAGCCGATTTTATCCTTTATTTCACAGTATTTTTCATTCGAAATAACGATAAACTGTTGATTTGTCGGCGAGTCAATAAAAAATTCGTATCCGCGCTTTGCAAGCTCTTCTTTAAGATAGAGCGCTTGCATAACGCCGTTTTTACATATTTCAAAGTAGAGATTATCGGTAAAAAGAGTATCAAACTGTATGCCGAGCATTCTTCCCTTTGCAAGAACTGCGCCGTGCCTTTTCATCATTGAAAAATAGGACTTGCACAGGCTTTTATCGGTGATTACCAAGGCCTCGCCCATCATAGCTCCGCACTTTGTACCGCCAATATAAAACAAGTCGCAATATTTTGCTATATCGGGAAGCGAAAGGTCGCTTGCGGGAGCTGAAATTCCGTAGCCGAGCCTTGCGCCATCCAAGAACAGAGGTATTGAATTTTGACGGCAGATTTCGGAAATCTCGGCAAGCTCGGATTTCGTATAAAGCGTTCCGAGCTCCGTGGGGTGTGATATGTATGCAGCGCCGGGCATTACCGTATGCTCGCGGCTCTCGTCTTCTTCGTAGAGTTTAAGAACTCTGCGCAACTCCTTGGCTGTGAGCTTTCCGTTTTCGCCCTTCGTAGCTATAACCTTATGTCCTGTGGCTTCAACTGCGCCTGTTTCGTGGCAATTTATATGAGCTGTATCGCAGCACACGACTCCTTGATAAGGCAGAAGAAATGAGGCTAGCGTAGTTGCGTTGGTCTGTGTTCCGCCTACCAAAAAATACACGTCCGCATCAGGCGCTTGACAGGCGAGTCTAATCTTTTTTCTCGCTTCTTCACAGTAGTCGTCCGAGCCGTAGCCTGCGGTTTTTTCGCAGTTTGTCTCTACAAGGCGGGCAAGAATTTTTTCGTGCGCGCCTTCCATATAGTCGCTTCTAAAATCAATCTTCATTTTTTACCTCACTTATTTCCGGTAGAACCGAATCCACCTGCGCCGCGAACAGTCTCTGACAGTTCATCAACCTGACAAAACTCACATTTAATGTACGGAACGATTGCAATTTGGGCAATTCTCTCTCCCGCCTCGACAAATTGAACTGTGTCCGAATGATTATGTAACGCCACCATACACTCGCCGCGATAATCCGAATCAATCACCCCGACTTTGTTCGCCGGAGCGAGTGAGCGTTTGCTTGCCATTCCGCTTCTGGCAAAAATTAAACCGACGCATCCCTCGGGAATTTCAAGAGCGATACCGAGCTTTATCAGAGCGGTTTGGTGAGGTTTGATTTCGATTTTTCCCGCGTCGCTTGGCGCGTAGAGGTCCGCTCCTGCGCTGTATTCGGTAGCGTAGGTTGGAATTATTGCATTTTCATTTATCTTTTTTACATTAAGCTTCATCTTTTCCCCCTTGAACGTTAAAACTGCGGTCGAGCTTCACGCCGTCCCATATCACAACAGCGTCCGTCTCCCTTGTTTTGTTCATATCTATTATTCGCTGATTTTTTGAGCCTCTGAAACGAAGTCCGAGGCTTTTTTCTTCCTCTATAAACCTGCCGTCAACGAGAATGTCAACATAGGACAAAAGCTCCTTCGTTATAGGCAAGGCTTTAAAAAATTCACCGCGCAGCCCAATCAGTTCTTCATACAGATTTCCCGTATAGAGCCATACTGTTTTATTCGGAAATCGGAGCTTGAATTCCTTTAAAAACGGCAATAGCTCTATTTGATTTTCGGGTTCCATTGGCTCTCCGCCGAGAATTGTAATTCCTCTTACGGAAGGATTTTTTACGCTTTCGAAAATTTCTTCCATTACCTTATCGGTAAACGGAGCTCCGTAATTGAAATTCCAAGTTTCAGGGTTGAAGCAGTTTTTACATTTATTGCGGCAACCACTGACAAAAAGCGACGTCCTGACACCTTCGCCGTTTGCAATATCGCATTTTTTAATAGCACTGTAATTCATAGAATACCTCTAAATGTGAAGTTTGGTTTTCAAAAACGCACCGGTATATGATTTTTCGTTTCTCGCAACCTGTTCAGGCGTTCCGCAGGCGACAAGTGTTCCTCCGCCGTCTCCGCCCTCAGGCCCAAGGTCGATTATATGATCGCAGGTCTTGATAAGGTCAAGATTATGCTCTATTACGACTACGGTATTTCCTGCATCGCAGAGTCTTTGAAGTATTCCGATAAGCTTGGAAACGTCTTCGGTATGGAGGCCTGTGGTCGGCTCGTCAAGAATATAGATTGTTCTGCCGGTAGAGCGTTTTGCAAGTTCTGTTGCGAGCTTGACTCTTTGAGCCTCTCCGCCCGATAAGGTAGTAGAGCTCTGCCCTATTTTAATATAGCCCAGTCCAACGTCAAAGAGTGTTTCCAGCTTCCGCTGAATTGACGGTATTCCATCAAAAAATGCAAGTCCCTCCTCGACCGACATCTCCAAAACGTCGTAGATGCTCTTTCCCTTGTACTTGACGTCGAGAGTGTCTCGGTTATATCTTTTTCCTTGACAGACGTCACATTTTACGTAGACGTCCGGAAGAAAGTTCATCTCTATGCACTTAACTCCGTCACCCTCGCAGGCTTCGCATCTTCCGCCTCTTACGTTAAAGGAAAATCTGCCTGCGTCGTACCCCTTTGCCTTTGCGTCTTTGGTTTTGGCGAAAAGATTTCTTATGTCGGAGAAAAGACCTGTGTACGTCGCGGGGTTAGACCTCGGAGTTCTGCCGATAGGGCTTTGGTCTATGGCAATTACTTTGTCTAGGCACTCGACACCGCTTATACTGTCAAATTTGCCGGGATAGGTTATCGCTCTGTTCAATTCCTTTGCCAGTTTTCTGTAAAGAATGGCGTTTACGAGAGAGGATTTTCCGCTTCCCGACACGCCTGTAACGGCTACGAATTTACCGAGCGGAATTTCCACGTCGATATTTTTAAGATTGTTTTCACGAGCGCCGTATATCCGTAAAAATTCTCCGCTGCCCTCTCTGCGCGTCTTTGGAACTTCTATTCTTCGTCTGCCGGCAAGATAGTCGCCTGTTATTGAGTTTTCGTTTTTGGCAACCTCGCTCGGCGTTCCAACCGCTACTACCTCACCGCCGTGAACACCCGCGCCCGGTCCTATATCCACTATAAAATCGGCCTCGCGCATTGTATCCTCGTCGTGTTCTACGACAATCACGCTATTTCCCAAATCACGAAGATTTTTAAGGGTTTTAATGAGCTTTCCGTTATCTCTTTGATGAAGTCCGATGCTTGGCTCGTCGAGTATATAGAGGACGCCCGTCAAGGCTGAACCGATTTGCGTAGCGAGGCGTATTCTTTGGGCTTCTCCGCCGGACAGAGTGCCTGCCGTTCTCGCAAGATTGAGGTAGTCAAGTCCCACGCGAATCAGAAAGTTGAGCCGAGCTTTTATTTCTTTAAGAACCTCGCTTGCAATTTTGCTCTCACTCTCATTCAAAGCAAGATTTGAGACAAAATTATACATTTTTGTAATTGAAAGTTTACATATTTCGTCAATATTGAGGCCGCCGACGGTTACGCCAAGCACCATATCGGAAAGCCTTCTGCCTCGGCATTTTGGACAAGGCACTTCCTCAACGAATTCCTGGTAATAATCTCCTCCCATCATTTTCATACGCTTTTCTATAATGGGAATTATACCGTCAAAGGTAGTTGTCTGCTCTTTTCCACTCTTGCCAAAGTAGCGCATTACTGTGTATTGTTTACTTCCCGATCCGTACATTAAAATGCGCATTTGCTCCTCTGTGAACTCGCAGAGAGGAGTGTCAAGCGTAAAGCCGAACTGCTCGCCTACCGCCGCTACGAGCGGACCTGTCCAAGAGTCCTCGGTCATAGTTTTAAATCCGTTTACTGCAATACCGCCATCACGCAGAGAAAGTTGCTTGTTCGGGACGAGTTTTTCCTCAGAGATTCTCTGCATATTGCCTATGCCCGAACATTCCGGGCACGCCCCTATCGGATTATTGAAGGAAAACATTCTCGGCTCTAATTCGGGGAAGCTTATTCCATGCTCCTCGCAGGCGTACTTCTGTGAGAACTCAAATTCCTCTCCGTCTCCCTCCCTCGTGACCGTGAGTATATTTACTCTGCCGTCCGCTACCTTCAACGCGGTTTCAACAGAGTCGGAAAGGCGCGGTCTTATGTCGCCTTTTATGACGAGTCTGTCTACTACTATATCAATGCTGTGCTTTGTGTTTTTTTCGAGTTGTATTTCCTCTGTAAGCTCGTACATTATTCCGTCGACTCTGACTCTGGCAAAGCCGCTCTTTTTTGCATCCGAAAAAACCTTCTCGTGCATACCCTTTTGAGCCTTTACGACCGGTGCTAATACCACGAAACGAGTTCCTTCTGCCAGCGTGCAGATTCGGTCTACTATCTGGTCAAGCGACTGCTGTTTTATTTCTTTATTGCATACGGGACAGTGCGGTATTCCTATTCTGGCGTAAAGAAGTCTCAGATAGTCGTATATTTCGGTTACCGTTCCTACTGTTGAACGGGGATTTTTCGAGGTGGTCTTCTGATCTATTGATATTGCAGGAGA
Organism: Eubacteriales bacterium; assembly: GCA_045605265.1. Classification (GTDB taxonomy): domain Bacteria; phylum Bacillota; class Clostridia; order Oscillospirales; family CAG-272; genus UBA1740. The sequence continues at coordinate 12,991 of JAZUPQ010000037.1, forward strand.
AAGTCCTTCAATCAAATCAACCTCCGGCTTGTCCAT
>JAZUPQ010000038.1:0-7094 GCA_045605265.1 Eubacteriales bacterium
GGCGTGTACATCGATATATTTCCTCTTGACAACTGCCCTAAGAGCGACAGATACGCCAGCGCCTTTTTTAAGCTGGTCAGGCTTTACAGCGTCGCTCTGATTGCGAAGCAGGACAAGGATTTCGTCTGCGAATACGACAAAAAATCGGCGAGAGCGATGTTCAATTTCATAAAGATATTCCCTCTCGGATTTATCAAATTTTTACGCAGATTCACGATTAAGCTGGTGGCTCTCTTCACTGACGGAAAAAGACTTTGCACCGTTTCGGGAACTCACGGATACCCAAAAGAAACCTACGATGCGGAGTGGTTTTCAAAGGCAGAGTTTATGAAATTTGAGAACCGCGAATACCCCGTTCCATCAGGCTGGAAAGACATTCTGACAAATATGTACGGCGATTACACAATACCACCCGATGAAAACGCAAGAACAGGTCATTTCGAAAAAGACATTTAAAATTTGTAATATACGAGGAGCAAAAAAATGAAAAGAGTTATAACTTACGGAACCTTTGACCTTCTCCATTACGGTCACATCAATCTCTTGAAGAGAGCGAAGGAGCTGGGAGACTATCTCGTAGTAGTTCTTTCGACAGATGAATTCAACTGGAATATGAAGCAAAAGAAATGCTACTTCACCTACGAGCAGAGAAAAAAACTTCTTGAAGCGGTAAGATACGTCGACCTCGTTATACCCGAAGAAAGCTGGGAGCAAAAGGTGGAGGACGTTAAGCTTTATAAAATAGATACCTTCGTTATGGGTGACGACTGGAAAGGAAAATTCGATTTCCTTAAAGACTACTGCGAGGTAGTTTATCTCCCGAGAACACCCGAAATTTCAACGACTCAGATTAAGAAGGAGCTTAAAAAATGACCTTACACGACAGTATCAAGGGAAAAGAAAAAAATCTGCCGCTCGTAAGCGTGATTATGCCTATTTACAACACGCAGGACTTTTTGGCAGTTGCTATCAATTCGGTTCTCAATCAGTCGTATGAGAATTTCGAGCTCATATGCGTAGACGACGGCTCTACAGACAGCAGTGCGGAAATAGTGCGTTCGTATATGGCAAAAGATAATCGCATAAGCTTCACACAGATTGAAAACCACGGCCAGGGTTACGTGAGAAACATGGCGGTCAAGACTGCAAAGGGCGAGTATATTCAATTCCTTGATGCCGACGATTTCATCGAGCCATTAACCCTTGAGCTTGCGGTTACCAGAGCGGAGAAGGATAAGAGCGATCTCGTTATATACGACTGGTATTATTTCAAGCCGCTCGGAATGAGCGCAAGCTACATAAACAGCGACGCTCTTTATTCAAGGCCCGTGCTTGAAGGCGAGGAGTGCCTCGAGTTGCTTAATATATCGCCCTTTTTCACTGTCAACAAGCTCTACCGTAAAAGTTTTCTTCTCGAAAACAACGTGGTTTACGGGGAGGATTATATATACGAGGATATTCCGTTCTGGGTGAAAGCAGCATTAAACGCGACACGGGTATCTACAATACACTCCCCTCTTTATCGCGTAACCATCAATAACTCTTCTACCACGAAAACCGATCTCGGCACAGACAAGCATTGCCGCGGATTTATTCTGGCGGTCGAAGAAATTGCAAGAGATTTTCAGAAAAAGCCGGCAACCAACGAGGCAAGGTATGCCGTGTTCCTCTATTTGATACAAAAATTCGGCTTCTACTACGTAGTAAGAACCCCAAAGGAGCTTAAGCGCAGCTTTATCCACGACTTTGTCGATGCCATATCCAAAATACCTGTTGAGGATCTCGGACGCGATAAATATCTTACCTCTTACATCAAAGCTAACATTTTCCGAAAGAAAAGATACGCCAAATTTTCCCGTCTTATCCACTTCTACTACGTAAGAAAGCCAAAGCTTAAAAAAATTTACGACAAGTGTGTGTCTAAAGCCAAGGGTATCGCGCGTAGATTAAGACGGCTGCTTCCAAAGCATAAAAAGGCTCCCACCTCGCGTTACTCAGTTTACACCAAGCAACCCCTTTACAACGACGTCATACTGTTTATAGGATTTGATTACCGATACACCGGTAACTCCCGATATCTTTTTGAAGAGATTATAAAAATCCCTAGCGACAAAAAGATTTTCTTCGTAACCGATGATGTGAGAGTTCCCCTGCAATATAGGATTGCACCTCACACAGACCGCGCAAACCGCTTCATCGCAAGAGCAAAAACCGTGATCTTTGAAAGTTGGATTCCCACAGCTTTTGTAAAACGCCAAAATGCAAACTGGATACAGCTTTGGCACGGAACGCCGCTTAAAAAAATGCTCTTTGACTCAAACGAAAAATCTATAATAGAGCGCAATCCTCAGCAAAAGATTTCAAAGTTCAAGGACATTCAGCGTTGGACCTATTTTCTCACCGATACGCCCGAGATAGATTCCTATTTCAGAACCTCATTCCTCTTGCCGGAGCATAAATTTATCCATTACGGATATCCCCGTGTAAAATATTTGATTGAACATAGAAACAACGAGCACTACAAAAACACTCTTAAGGATAATTACGGCTTCCCTAAGGATAAGAAGCTTGTTCTCTACCTGCCTACCTGGCGCGACTACAATTACCGTGCCGAAGAGGGCGATTACGATATAAGCTATCTACTTGACCCTGCCGCGCTTCAGGAAAAGCTTGGAGAGGATTATCTTGTAGTCTACAAGGACCACGCATTCCTTTCAAAATCCGAGTTAATCTCTTACAAAAATCACGACACCGCAGAAACCCAGGAGCTTCTCGTTATGGCGGATTTTCTTGTAAGCGACTATTCTTCCGTAATTTTCGATGCGTTTGCCGTTGATATACCCGTTGCGCTATACTGCCGTGACCTCGACAGAAACAACGAGGAACGCGGAGTTTACGATGGAATGTGGCAGGATATTTCACCGCTTTTATGCCACGATGTTGACGAGATAGTTGAATCCGTCAAAAATTACAGACACGCGGCGACAATCTCCGCCCTACGCGAGAAGTATGGCTACAAAGCAACAGAAGCTTCGTCATTTACAGAATTCTTAATTAATTTATAAAACAACATGGTTGATTAAAGAAACGGAACAGGATATGTTTAATACCGTAAAAAAATTCCAAAAACTTATAAAAGACAAGTTCTGGAGAGCAAAGCAGAACTACATCAAGCACTACGAAAATTTACCGATTGACGAAAAGGCTATACTTTTAGAATCGGAACACGGAAAAAAGGTCAGCGGAAATATTTTTTACCTTGTAAGATATCTCGCAACAAGCGAAGAATACAAGGATTACAAAATATACGTTTCTTCCATGGGACGTAATATGAAAGCCTTTCGTTCTTTTTTTTACGAACACGGTATAGAAAACTTCTCAATCGTAATGCTGGCATCGGAAGAATATTTCCGCCTGCTTGCAAGCGCCAAATATCTTATAAACGACACGTCTTTCGGCCCGTACTTTTTGAAAAAAGAAGGACAGGTATATATTAACACCTGGCACGGAACGCCTCTCAAAACTCTTGGCAAAAGTGATATTTCCGAGTATTTGTGGCTTGGAAACATACAGAAAAACTTTATCAAAAGCGACTACCTGCTTTATCCCAACGAGTACATGCGCGACATAATGATACGCGATTATATGCTTGAGAATATAGCGCAAGGAAAGGTGGTTCTTTCAGGATACCCGAGAAACGAAATTTTCTATGATTTGGAATCGCGCGAACGTGTACGGGAAGAACAAGAGCTTTCCGACAAACGCGTTTACGTTTACATGCCCACTTACCGCGGAAACGTAGGAAAAGGCAAAACGTCAAAAAGCACAGCCTATCTCACATACTACCTCTATGAGCTTGAAAAAGCGCTGAAAGATGACGAAATTCTGTATGTTAATCTGCACCCGCTGGCAAAAGACGGAATTAACTTCAGAGACTTCAAGAAAATAAAAACATTCCCCCAAAAATACGAGGTTTACGAATTTCTTAATGCAGCAGACGTTCTTATCACCGACTACTCAAGCGTATTCTTTGATTTTGCGGTTACAGGCAAAAAAACAGTTCTTTTCACATACGACGAGGAAGAATATCTGGCTACGCGCGGAATGTATATGGATATCAGCGAACTTCCTTTTCCGCACGTTTATAACGTCGATTCGCTTCTTGCTGAAATGCGTTCCGAAAAATCTTATGATGACTCCGAATTTTTGAGCACTTACTGCGCTTACGAGTCGTCCGATGCTTCAAAAAGGCTTTGCGATACCGCCATACTTGGAAAAAGCGAGAATGTCAGAATTGAATCTATTCCGGACAACAAAAAGGAAAACGTACTTATATATACCGGTAACCTTTCCGGAAACGGAATTACCGCTTCTCTGAAATCCCTGATTAGCATTATCGATAAAGACAAGCGCAATTATATCCTGACATTCAAGGCGGAGGCTGTTTCAAAATACAGAAAAACACTTAAAGAATTTCCCGACAGAATAAGCTACATAGCCTCAAACGGTGATTTTAACGTTACTGTAAAAGACAGAGTTATACGCAGACTCTTTAAGAAAAACCACATATCCGCAGCGCGATATATGAAAACTTGCGGCCGTCATGTATCTCTGGCTTTTGAGCAACATTACGGAAACGCGCGCATAGACAGTGTTATTCAGTTTAATGGCTATGAGTCTGAAACTCTTCTTGAGTTTTCAACATTCCCCGGAAATAAAATCGTTTTCGTACACAACGATATGGTCGAAGAAATTAAAACGAAGGGCAACCAACGCAAAGATGTGCTGCGCTACGCATACAACAATTACGACAGCGTTGCGGTGGTAACGGAAGATATAATAGAACCCACGTTAAAATTATCCGGACGCAAGGATAATATCAGGGTAATCAAAAATGCGATAAATTACAAGCTGATAACAGAAAAGGCTACATTTGATTTCGAAGAAAATCCGTATTTGAAAAGCAATGTTTCCGAAGACGAGCTTTTTAACACTCTAAACTCGAATCTGAAAAAATTCATAAATATCGGCAGATTTGCGCCCGAAAAGTCACAGGACAGACTAATCCGTGCCTTTGCAAAATATCACGCGCAAGACGAAAACAGCTGTCTGTTTATAATTGGCGGATATTCCCTAACCGGAACATACGAACATCTTCAGAGTCTTATATCGGAGTTTGGTCTTGAAGGCAAGGTAATTTTAATTATGAATATGCCCAATCCCTATAATGTTCTGGCAAAGTGCGACTACTTTGTTCTCTCCTCGCTTTACGAGGGCTTCGGCTTGGTGCTTGCAGAAGCTGATATTCTCGGCAAGCCTGTAATATCCACGGACATAGTAGGTCCTCGCACCTTCATGCAAAAGTACGGAGGCACTCTCGTTGAAAATTCCGAAAGAGGAATACTTGACGGTATGAATAAACTTGCAGCCGGTGAAATCAAGCCTATGAACGTTGATTACGAAAAATATAACAAGGAAATTCTTGATGCATTCGATACTTTGTTTCTTGCATAAAGATTTGGTTTGACACTATGAATATCGATACACAAAAAATCTCTCCCGCGCGCGAGCGGAATATTGGGCTGGATTTGTTAAGAATCGTGTCTATGTTTATGGTTCTTCTGCTCCACGTTCTCGGTCAGGGCGGAGTTTTGAATTCAATCAACAAAGAAGCTTCCCCGGCTCAATTTAACCTGGCTTGAAAAAGCAGAAAAGAAAATCTGTAAAGATTTATGGCAGGAATCTTATGTAACTAAGGAGTAAACATGTTTAAAGAATTCAAAAAACATCAATTTCTTCTTGAAGAGCTTGTAAAACGCGATTTCAAGAAAAAATACATGCGCTCTGTTCTCGGAATGGGGTGGAGTGTGCTCTCTCCTCTTCTTATGCTGCTTGTAATGCGCCTTGTGTTTACTAATTTTTTCGGGCGCGGAATAGAACACTATACGACATACCTTTTCTGCGGAAACCTGGTATTTTCCTTTTTTAACGAATCTACTACGCAGGGTATGTCATCCCTTATGAGCAATACTTCGATATTCTCAAAGGTTAACGTGCCTAAATATCTGTTTTTGCTATCCAAAAATATGCAGACGCTCCTTAATTTTGCGATAACACTCGTGGTTTTCTTTATCTTCTGCATAATCGACAGCATCACATTCTCCTGGCACTTTATAACACTCATCTTGCCCATTGTGTGCCTTGCGATATTCAATATCGGGCTCGGTATGATACTGTCGGCGCTCTATATTTTCTTCCGCGATATTCAATATCTATGGACTGTATTCGTCCAGCTCCTTATGTATATGTCCGCAATATTTTACAGCGTTTCGGCGTATAGCGAAACCGTGCAAAGAGTTTTCCTGATAAATCCGGTTTACGTCTATATAAAGTACTTCAGAACCGTGGTTATGGAAAACCAAATCCCCTCGCTTGAAATCAACTTTCTGGCGCTCATTTACGCGCTGTCGGCGCTGGGAATCGGCGCGCTGATATACAAGAAGTGCAATCATAAATTTCTTTATTATGTATAGGAGGACGCAGACAATGAACGAAAATCAAAGCAATACTCCTATCCTTTCCTGTAAAAACGTATCGATAAGATATATAACCGGAGATTTCCGTTCAATAGGAATTAAGGAATATATCATAAGACGGATAAAGAGAAACTACAAGGTAACTGAATTCTGGGCAGACAGGAATGTTAACTTCTCTATAAATCGCGGCGATATGCTTGGAATCATAGGCACTAACGGCGCGGGAAAATCGACACTCCTCAAAGCTATTACCGGTATTATGACTCCCACCGAAGGCTACGTAGAGAGAAAAGGAACTATTGCCGCGCTGCTTGAGCTCGCATCGGGTTTTGACGGGGATTTGACGGTTAAGGAAAACACCTATCTTCGCGGCGCTATGCTCGGTTATACCAAAAAATTTATGGACGAAACCTATGAGAGCATCATTGATTTTGCGGAGCTTTGGGAGTACGAGGACAGAGCCTTCAAGCATCTGTCTTCGGGTATGAAGTCGCGTCTTGCCTTTTCGATAGCCTCTCTTGTAAATCCCGAGATACTTATTCTCGATGAGGTTCTTGC
>JAZUPQ010000039.1:0-4263 GCA_045605265.1 Eubacteriales bacterium
TGACAAATACGGCTTCAAAACCCTCGCTTGCTCCGCCTAGACTTTTGCGAAATTCGCCGCTTGGAGCTGCGACTCGGTTAATCGCCGTATGACAAATACGGCTTCAAAACCCTCGCTTGCTCCGCCTAGGCTTTTGCGAAATTCGCTGCTTGGAGCTTCGGCTCGGAAAACCATTTGAAAAAATCCCTCGTTTTTGAGGGATTTTTTCTTTTTAAGCTCGCGGAAAGCGACAATTTTCTCAAAAAACCCGTGTTACAATGAATGAAAAAAGGAAAAGGAATACTAAAATGCAGGAAAAAATCATAGTTATCGAAGAGGGGGAAGCCTTGCGAGTAAAAATCAACGGTGAAATCGACCACCACTGCGCGACGGCGCTGCGTTCGGGGATTGACACGCAGATTTTTAACATTCGTCCCAAAGTTCTGATTTTGGATTTTTCAGCGGTAAATTTTATGGACAGCTCGGGAATCGGACTGATAATAGGCAGAGTTGAGAAGGAGAAAGCGCTTGGAGGACGGGTGCGGCTTGAAGGAATGTCAAAAACGATATATAAGCTCGTGTGTCTGTCCGGACTTGAAAAACTAAAAGACTTGGAGATAGTGAAAAGATGAAAAGAATACAAAACGAGATGAAACTGCGCCTTCCGGCAATAAGTGTAAACGAGGGCGTCTGCCGCGCGATAATCAGCGCGTTTTGCGCCGAGCTGAATCCGACGGTGGAGGAGCTTGGAGACATCAGGTGCGCGGTGAGCGAGGCGGTGACAAATTGCATAGTTCACGGCTACCGCGACGTGAAGAACAAGGAGAATTGTTACGTGTACATATCCGTGCGTCTTTACGACACTCGGGAAATAACGATAGAGATATCCGATAACGGAGTGGGAATAGAGGACGTCGCCTTGGCGAGAACGCCGAGCTACACCACCGACAAGGCGGGTGAACGGAGCGGAATGGGCTTTCTCGTGATGGAGAGCTTCACCGACTTTTTGAGCGTGAAGAGCAGACTTGGGAAGGGTACGACCGTCCTTATGAAAAAAATTCTTTCGCCGTAGCGGTAAAGAGAGAGTAATGGAAAAATTAAAAGAAAACGCTTACGACAAAAACAGCGAGCTAATCAAAAAATACCGTGAGGGCGACAGCGCCGCAGGCAGAGAGCTTGCAATTTTGAACCGTCCGCTTGTTTATAGCATAGCCTCGCGCTTTCTGTACCGTCACGGCGATATAGAGGAGCTTTGCGAGATTGGAAATATGGGACTTGTAAAGGCGATAAACTGCTTTAATTTGACACGGGGGTGCGCATTTTCCACTTATGCGGTGCCGTTAATCTTTGGTGAAATCCGCAGATTTCTCCGTGACGACGGGATAATAAAAGTCTCCCGAGAGAACAAAAAGCTCTCTGCCAGGCTTCTTGCAGAGCGTGACAGAAGGGAGCAAAACGGCGAGTCCACCCGAATTTGCGACATAGCGAAAAGCGTCGGCGTTACGGTCGAGGAGGCGAGTGTCGCTCTATTTTCTTCATATCCCGTCCGTTCTCTTGACGAGTGCATTTTTGAAGATGGCGACTCCGACACTCTGGGTGACAGCGTCTTTGACGAATGGGAACAGGAACGCACCTTTGACAAAATCGCATTAAAAATGGCAATAGAGGGGCTGACACCCCTGCGACAAAAAATTGTCGCCCTGCGCTATTACAAGGATCTCTCACAGGAGCAAACGGCAAGAGTTCTGGGAATAACCCAGGTTAAGGTTTCACGCGAGGAATGCAAAATTCTTCAAATATTAAAAAAACAACTGACATAAATTAACAAATAAGGTTAAAAAAGTATTGATTTTGGAAAAATTATGTGCTAAAATACTTGATGTGCAAAAATAAAATCTAAGTGGAGGAGAATACAATGACACTTAAACCATTACTTGACAAAGTAGTACTGAAAAAAATTGAAGCTGTCGAGAGCACCAAGGCAGGAATTTTGCTTCCCGAGAGTGCGAAAGAGAAGCCTGACGTCTCTGAGATTGTAGCGGTAGGACCGGGCGGACTCGTAGACGGCAAGGAAGTTGTGATGACACTTAAAGCGGGCGATAAAGTAATCACCGCTAAATACACAGGCACGGAAATCAAGCTTGACGGTGTTGAATACACTATCGTCAGCCAGTCCGACATCCTGGCAGTAGTAGAATAAGTTAGGAGGAAAATGTAATGTCAAAAGAAATACTTTACGGCACGGAAGCAAGAAGCGCGCTTCTTCGCGGCGTAGATAAACTTGCCGATACTGTAAAAATCACCCTTGGACCGAAGGGCAGAAACGTAGTGCTTGACAGAAAGTTCGGCGCTCCGCTCATCACCAACGACGGTGTGACGATAGCGAAGGAAATCGAGCTTGAAAACCCCGCTGAAAATATGGGCGCGCAGCTCGTCCGCGAGGTAGCAACAAAAACAAATGATGCAGCAGGAGACGGAACGACAACCGCAACGCTCCTCGCCCAGAGTCTCATTCACGAGGGAATGAAAAACGTTACCTCAGGCGCAAACCCAATGATACTCCGCAAGGGAATTGCGAAGGCTGTGGAGACCGCAGTAGCCGAGCTTAAAGCCCAAGCAAAAGCCGTAAACGGCAGAGACGACATCGCGCGTGTAGGCGCAGTTTCCGCAGGCGACGAGACTATCGGCAACCTTATTGCCGACGCTATGGATAAGGTTACCTCCGACGGCGTAATCACCGTAGAAGAGTCCAAGAGCGCAGAAACTTATAGCGAAGTAGTAGAAGGAATGCAGTTTGACCGCGGCTATCTCTCGCCCTATATGGTGACCGATACCGACAAAATGGAGGCGGTAATTGACGACTGTCTCATACTTATCACCGACAAGAAGATTTCAAACATTCAGGAGATTTTGCCCCTTCTTGAACAAATTGTTCAATCCGGCAAGAAGCTTCTCATAATTGCCGAGGACGTAGAGGGCGAGGCTCTCACAACACTCGTGCTTAACAAGCTCCGCGGCACGTTTACTGTCGTGGCGGTAAAAGCTCCCGGCTTTGGCGACAGAAGGAAGGAAATGCTCCGCGATATAGCCATTCTCACAGGCGGTGAGGTAGTGACCAGCGAGCTTGGACTTGAACTTAAAGACGCGTCGATAGCTCAGCTCGGCCGCGCAAGACAGGTTAAAATCACAAAAGAAAACACCATTATCGTTGACGGAGCAGGCGAAAAGTCTCAAATCGCAGACCGCGTTTCGCAAATCCGCCAAGCGCTTGAAACCACAACCAGCGAATTTGACAAAGAAAAGCTTATGGAAAGACTTGCTAAGCTTGCAGGCGGCGTAGCCGTAATCAAGGTTGGCGCGGCTACCGAAGTTGAAATGAAGGAGAAAAAGCTCCGTATCGAAGATGCCCTCAACGCCACGAAAGCGGCAGTAGAGGAGGGAATTGTAGCAGGCGGCGGAGTAGCGCTCATCAACGTGATGAAAGCGGTGGATAAAACTGTTGAGAAGCTCTCCGGCGACGAAAAAACAGGAGCGATGATGGTAGCCAAATCTCTCGCCGCTCCAATGCGTCAGATTGCCGACAATGCAGGACTTGACGGCGCGGTAATAATCTCAAAAATCCGTGAAAACGGCAAAATCGGCTACGGCTTTGACGCCTATGCCGAGGAGTATTGCGATATGTTCAAAAAGGGTATCGTAGATCCCGCGAAGGTTACAAGAAGCGCACTTGAAAACGCTGCTTCTATCGCCTCTACCGTCCTCACCACCGAATCGGTAGTATACGATAAGAAAGAGCCTCAAGCGCCCGCCGCTCCTCAAATGCCGGAAGGAATGTATTAATTTTAATAATACTGCAAAGGACATTCACCCGCCGTGAATGTCCTTTTTTGTTTTCAAATTCACTCAAACCCACCTAACAAAATGGGAATTTTGTACAATTATCTTTTTTTTGTTAGTAGCAAAATAAACAAAATTTATCAGAAAAATCTACTTTCTATTGACAATCGCGAATGCGTGTGCTACAATATACAATGTAGAATTAAAAATATTTTTAAGGAGAAAAATATTATGAGAAAAACAAAATTTCTTTTCGCATTTCTCATCGCCGTTGCGCTTGTTGTAACCGGCGTGGTTATTTCGGTAAGCGCGACTGATGAAGATGTTACCGTTGTCACCACTCTCAGCGATTTGAGAAATTCTCTTGGTGTAAACGGTAAAGCAAAGACAGTTAAACTAGGTGGGAATATTGAAGTTCCTGCAAGCGAGGGTTACATAGCAGTTCGT
>JAZUPQ010000040.1:0-2263 GCA_045605265.1 Eubacteriales bacterium
AATAGATTACTTTATCAACTTTCAGGAGGTGAATTTCTTGGACAAGTTTATATTACGTTCCGAATACGCGCCGACAGGCGACCAACCCGAAGCAATAGAGTCCCTTGTTCAAGGAATTGAAGCGGGAGAAAGAGCTCAGACTTTGCTCGGAGTTACGGGAAGCGGTAAAACCTTTACTATGGCAAACGTCATAGCCAAGCTCAACCGTCCAACCCTCGTTCTTGCTCACAACAAAACTCTCGCCGCCCAGCTCTGCACGGAATTCAGGGAGTTCTTCCCGGATAACGCGGTGGAATACTTCGTTTCCTACTACGACTACTATCAGCCCGAGGCATATATTCCGGGCAGAGATATGTATATCGAGAAGGACGCTATGATTAACGAGGAAATAGATATGCTTCGTCATAGTGCTACCACCTCGCTTTTTGAAAGGCGCGATGTAATAATCGTAGCCTCGGTTTCCTGTATTTACACGCTCGGAGACCCTGCCGAGTATGAAAGCCTCTTGATTTCCATAAGGCAGGGAATGGAGATGAGCAGGGAGGAATTAATATCCCGCTTGGTATCAATCAGCTACGAGCGTAACGATATGAACTTCATCAGAAATAAATTCAGAGTGAGAGGAGACGTTGTCGAGATATTTCCTTCGTCCAGTTCTCAAAAAGCAATCAGAGTTGAGTTTTTCGGCGATGAGGTTGACAGAATTACAAGAATAAACCCCCTCACCGGCGAGGCGCTCGAACACCTGTCCTATATAGCGATTTTCCCCGCAACTCACTACGCGGTAAGCGATGACAGGCGAGAGGCGGCGCTTTTGGAAATAGAGGAGGAGATGAAGGCAAGGGTAGAGTTCTTCAAATCCCAAAATAAACTTTTGGAAGCTCAGAGAATAGAAGAACGCACGAAATATGATTTGGAAATGCTTCGCGAGGTGGGCTTTTGCTCGGGAGTGGAAAACTATTCCCGCGTCCTTGCAGGCAGAGCGCCCGGCTCAACGCCGCAGACGCTTCTTGACTATTTTCCAAAGGATTTCGTCACCTTTATAGACGAGTCACACGTCACCTTGCCGCAGGTTAAAGGAATGAGCGGCGGAGACTACGCGAGAAAGAAAAACCTTATAGAGTACGGCTTCCGCTTGCCGAGCGCCTTTGATAACAGACCGCTTTTCTTCGATGAATTTGAGGAAAAGCTCGGACAGGTGGTTTTCGTCAGCGCAACTCCCGGCGATTACGAGAAAGAGGAAAGCACGAACGTCGCGGAGCAGCTTATACGCCCCACAGGACTCATAGACCCGCTGGTAGAGGTAAGAGCAATAGAGGGACAGGTTGACGACCTGATTGGAGAAATCCGAAAGACTACGGCTCGCGGTGAAAAGGCGCTTGTTACCACGATGACCAAAAATATGGCTGAAAATCTGACGGAGTATCTCTCAACCCACGCCATAAAGGTTAAATACATTCACCATCAGGTTGAGACGATGGAGAGAATGGAAATTATAAGAGACCTTCGGCTCGGAGAATTTGACGTGCTTGTAGGCATAAATCTGCTTCGAGAGGGACTTGATATCCCCGAGGTTTCGCTTGTGGCAATACTTGACGCGGACAAGGAGGGATTTTTGCGCAGCGAAACATCCCTGATACAGACCATAGGCCGCGCCGCAAGAAACGTAAACGGTCACGTAATAATGTATGCCGACAGAATTACGGGCTCAATGCAAAAGGCCATTGACGAGACAAATCGCCGCCGTTCCGTCCAAATGAAATATAATGAAAAGCACGGAATTACGCCTGAGAGCGTTAAGAAAAAGGTAGCGGACATCATCGAGCTTGGCAAGAAGGTCAAGCCCGAAACCGATAAGAAGCTGACTAAAATGCAGAAGGAAAAGATGATAGAAACTCTTACCGCCGAGATGAGAGAAGCGGCAAGGACTCTTGAATTTGAAAAAGCGGCGTATATAAGAGACAGAATTAAAGAACTCAAAAACGAAAAATAACGGAGAATAAAATGTCGAAAAGCATTATTATAAAAGGGGCCAGGGTGAACAACCTGAAAAATATAGACCTTGAAATACCAAGAGATAAACTCGTAGTACTCACGGGACTTTCAGGCAGCGGAAAGTCATCTCTAGCCTTTGATACTCTGTACGCAGAGGGGCACAGACGCTTTGTGGAGAGCCTGTCCTCCTATGCGCGAATGTTCCTTGGACAGATGGACAAGCCGGAGGTTGATTTGATTGAAGGACTTTCTCCTGCAATATCAATAG
>JAZUPQ010000041.1:0-6235 GCA_045605265.1 Eubacteriales bacterium
CACAGAACGACATGGCTACGATCCGACTTAACCGCTGATATTTCTGCGGTATTCATCCTTCAAGAAATCTCTGCCGTTTCCGCTCATTTTCTCGGAAAATGCCGCGAGAGCTACGAATGGGTCGTCTGAATAAAGCTGCCAGTTCAAGCCCATAACGTCATAGCTGCGGTCGCCGTAAGAAGCGCTCTTCATAAGAACTTGAAGCTCGGAGTCAACAAAATCAATGCCGCCGAGTTTTGAAGCTTTCGTACCCAGAGCGTTTATCTGAACTGTAAATCCGAGTTTCTCCCAGCATTTCTTAGCAATATCAGCCATAGCTACGCTCGCTTTATCATTGTTAACCGAGAGCGTAAATGATTTTGTAATGCCTGTAAAATCTACGTTTTCAAGCAATTTTTCCGCAGCTTTCAAATTTGCCTTTGTGGAAATCCTATCGCCTTGAAAACCGCCAACATTGCTCGGAAGAAATCCGTTTGCAGCAGTAGCGAATACAACCGCCTCCGCCATCGCTTCTCTATCAAGAGCCAAAGACAGCGCGTGTCTTACTTCCTCTATGCTCAAAAGCGGATTCTCGGTATTAAATACGTAAGTATAGGTTGACAGACCGTTAGCCGTTATTGCGTTTGCCTTGTTATCCTTCCTATCTTCAAGAGATGTATCGGCAAGATAAAAAACAACCTTATTTTCAATATCTTCATAGGTCAAATTATGAACGGTTCCGTCAGAGTCAATAAACTGATTCAAAACAGAAGGAGCAACCTTCGAGTTATCAGCAGAGAGCGCTTGATGGTATCCGTTATTTTTGGAAAGCATAAATCTTCCGCTATCGTAATCGAGGGCAGAAATTTTGAACGCGCCGTTTGTAACAAGCGAGTTGAGAGTTGCTGCTTTTGCCCAATAATGTTTATTTGTTGCGAGTTTAACAATATCGCTGCGAACAGGTGATGTGGTTACGGAAGCAAGATTACGAAGAAGTCTGTCGATGTTTGCTCCATCACGGCACTTAATTGTAATTTCATACTCGTCGCTTGAATATGCTCCGAAATCTCCGTCGTCGATACTTACCGCGCCGGTCTTTATTTCAAGAGCCAGATTGATATCATAAAGTAACGCGGCGGCAGGATTGGGAAAATTCGGGTTAAGCGTAATATCTCTCCATGAGAAAATAAAGTCATCTGCCTTTACCCTTTTCTCGTCACTCCAATAGCTCTCGCGAAGCTTGATAACAACCGTGTTCTCTTTTTCGTAAATTTTATAGCTCTTGGCAGCTGCGCATTGAAGCTCTCCATCGGCGTCAACCTTGAAAAGCGGCTCAAAGATCAGGCTCATCAACTGATTGGCGTTATTATCCTCATAGTAGTCTGTGGGGTCAAAGTCATAAACGTTGTTTCCAAAGTAAACGTTGATTTTTGCGTTTTGACCGTTATCACCACAAGACGTCAATCCAATACACAGCGAAAGGCTGATTGATATGGCAAGTAACAAGCAGAAGATTTTTTTCATATTTGGTTCTCCGTTCTATCTCCTCGTATCCGAAGTCGATAAATATAAATTTACTATAATATTTTAACACAATAAATTTTATTTTTCAACAGAATATTCGTACTGAAAATATTTTTGTCTAAATGCACAAAAAAATAAATATTTTTTATGGAACATTAACAACATCCTTCACTGAATATTATATAGCAAAACGGAAAGAATTTGTATATGAGAGGTGAAGATATGAATTACTTTTACGATAAAGAAAATTTAAATTACGGTTTTACCGATTTGGCAAGCGAGCGAGGACGCTTTGATATTGAGCTTGAAGGCGTGGAATACAAGAAACGCAACAGTGACGGCGGAATTTGGGAAATTATATCCATTAATACCAAAAGAGGCGAAAATGCAGTCGGAAAAGCCATTGGTACTTATTACACTCTGTCATGCGGAAGAACGGATTTGCTCTCCGAAAACGAGGCTTGGGACGTGCAGGAGGAAGTTGCGAGAAATTTATGCGAAATGTGCGAGAAAGACCACATTTTTCCGGGCAGAATATTAGTTGTGGGACTTGGAAATTCCGCGTTGACACCGGACACGATAGGCGTAAAAAGTGCTCTTGAAGTCAAGCCCACCCTTCATATTTACAATCAGGAACCGGCTGTTTTTGAGGAGCTTGATACTTCGGAAATCGCGGTTTGCACTCCGGGTGTTCTCTCTCAAACGGGTATTGACAGCAGTGAAATCGTCAAGAGCATTACCAAACGCATTTCCCCCGATTTGGTCATTTGCATTGACGCGCTCGCGACAAAAAGCCCGGAGAGACTTGGCACTGCAATTCAGATGACCAACACGGGAATTGTTCCCGGCAGCGGTGTGGGAAACAGGATAAGCGCTATAAATTACGATACCTTGGGAGTTCCCGTTTTTTCCATAGGTCTGCCGACGGTGATAAATTCGAGAGTGTTTTCCGGCGAGAACGACAAATATTCCAAGTGGAATATGCTGGTAGCGCCGCGGGAGATTGATGAAATATGCACCAAGGGAGCAAAGATAATCGGCGGAGCTATAAATCAGGCGTTTGGGATAACTATGTAAGAGTCTGCTTCATCAAGACGCAGACAAAACAAAACGGAGATGCTGAGTTTTTCTCGGTATCTCCGTTTAATTTTTATGTAATAAATCTTTTCTGGTGTTTTGTTTCTACGCCGATAGCTTTTGATATTAAGGCTAACTTTTTATTTAAATGCGCGCCAAAGCGCTTCTTCTACGCTATTGGCGGTCACCTCAAAGGTTCTGCCGTCTATAACCTTCATATAAGGCTTTGCCGACGGGCTCGGGAGATTTCTTCTCTCAACGAGCTCCAAACGGCAAGTGATCTCGCCCGAAATTTTATACGCCTTCACTTTGCCGAGATTTTTAACCGCTTCTATCGCTTTGCTCTTAATAAGCGCGTGCGCTTTATCAACGGGCATTAACACTCCGCCGAAAGAGGAAAGCCCCTTCTTTACTTCTGCCGTAACAACGTTCGGAAGAATTGCTCTTGCTTCTTTGCACGTCTTATCGTCTCCGCTGACCATAATCACGGGAACGCCCTGCTCTCCCGCAATCGCTGCGTCAACGGCAATCTCACCAACCCTTTTGTCGTTGAGGTACATATTTTGAACTTCCGATGAAGAATAGGTATGTTCAAGTATGGCCGCCTCTGTTCCTGCCATTGCGTGATAGCCAAGAAGCACAAGACCGTCGCAGCCTTTTATATCAACAAATCGGGTGTCTCCCACATTACCTACTATGTAGCCGTCAGCCTTCGGCGTGGCTTTGTCAATCTCCAAGGAATAACCGCCGCCGTGACAGTCGTGGACTATTATTTCGTCAACCCCTGCCTCCCTGAGTCCCTCGACGCAGGCGTTGATTTCCTCTGTAAAAAGCCGTCTTCCTTCGTTGAATTTATATTCGGTTGGAATTATCTGCTCGCGACAGTAAATTCCGCTTATTCCCTCTATGTCAACCATTACGTAAATTTTCATATTTTCCTCCGAAAAAATGTTTTTACAAGTTCAGTATAATATAAATGTTCAAATTTGTCAATAATAATCAAAGTAATACGAGAGGAGTATTTTTATGGAAAAAGAAAAGGACAAAAAACGCGAAAAAGAGACGATTATAACAGACCCTCTGGGCTCTTGGACAGGAACTCCCGAAAACCCTAACGAAGAGCCTGTTCAAGACGTTGATGACCTTTAAAGATTTTTATTGACAACGTAATGCACCCTATGATATACTAAAAAAGGGGTGTATTTATGAAAAAAACGATTTCGTTAGTTTTGATTTTGATATTTTGTTTAAGTCTTTCATCCTGTTTTACAAATTATGACGAATACAGCGTGGCGCGCGCCGCAAACAAGCAATCCTATTCTTACAGCGACCTTTTGGAAGAAAATTATAAAGGCTTTCTCGAAAAGCTGGAAAAATTCGCCGCTAAGCTCTCGGAGGAGATTTATGATGAAGTCGGTGAAAACACCAATTTTTGTATTTCTCCGATCTCGGTTTATATGGCTCTCGCCCTAACGGTTGAGTCCTCTGCAGGAGAAACCAGAAGCGAAATTTTAGACGCGGTCGGCGTAAGCTACGATGAGGTTAATTCATTTACGAAAATGCTCTACTTTTCCGCCAACAGAGAGTATAAATACACCAATCTGCTCGATCAAAAAAGAGTCCTTGCATTTCAAGAGCTTGCAAACTCCATTTGGGCTGACAACAGCGTTCCCCTTGAAGAAGGCGGAATTTATAAGCTGGCAAACGATTATCACGCAGACCTTTTTAAAGTTTCTTTTGAAAGCGGAAAGACGGATAAAATCATCGGAAAATATATAAGCGAAAAAACTCACGGCCTTATTGACGGAGACATTAACTTCTCTCCTGAAACTCTGATTACTCTCATCAATACCTACTATCTGAAAGAGGTCTGGACAAACGACGGCGACGAGCTTCCGTTTACCGACAAGACTTATGATTTCAAAAACTCCGACGGCAGTATAGAAGCCACAAAGCTGCTCCAAGGCTTTTACAATAAGGGACGGGTATACGAGGCTGAGGATTTTTCATCTTTTTTCACCACGACCGAAAACGGATTTAAGATCAGGTTTATTGTTCCTAACGGCGAAAACACGGTAGAGGATGTCTTTACCGCAGAAAACCTTTACCTGATTAACAATCTCGCAGATTACGGTTACGTCGATGACGAGAATCGAGTGCTCCACAACACGCGTGTTCTCTTCCCCGAGTTTGACGCCTCCTTTGACGAGGATATAAGCGAAATTTTAAAGGAAGAATTCGGTATTGAAAAATTGTTCAGCAGAACAAAATGCGACCTTTCAAACCTCTCCTCCGAGCCGCTTTACTGCAATCAGGTAATTCACAAATGTGCGCTTGAAGTAACTGATAAAGGAATAGAGGGCGCGGCAGTTACGATTATGGCGCTTGACGGAGCGGCGGGTCCTCCAATAGAAGAATATGAAAATGTTTTTCATGATTTTACGGTTGACAGGGCGTTCGGTTTTATTATCACCGACAGTTACGACACGGTAGTTTTCTCGGGTGTTATCAATAAAATTTAATGTCAGCTTTTTAAAAAATAAAAAAGCAGGTAATTGACGATATGCAGCCAATTACCTGCTTTTTCTGTTTGATTTTATTTGTTTTCGAGATATTTGCAAACATCGCCCACTGTTTCAAATCTTACGAATTCGGTAAACTTGAAGTTGAAGGCGTCCTCAATCTCCATTGACATCATCATAAGCGCCAAGGAGTCAAATCCCAAGTCCTCGATAAGTCTCGAATTCTCATCAAAGGTCATATTCTCAACCTCGGGAATTACTTTTATTATTATTTCTTTAAGTTTTTCAAGCATCGTATTTTCCTCTAATCAAAATTGTTTCAAATAGGAGCGACGGCGTTTGTGCTGTCTTGCCTTAAAATGCTTCCACTGAGATAAAACCTGAGTATTCGTTTCGAGATTCAGGTTGGTTTCGCACTTTTCAATCTTTCCTTCAAGCAGCATAGCTGCAAGAGAATTCAAAATTACCGCGTTGATTCCCGCGTTCTGATATTCCGGAAGGACGGCAACAAGCCCAAGGTCGATAACCTTTGGATTTGCGCAGGATTTCAGTATTTTGAGAAGCGTTGGCGGGGTGAGTCTGCCTCCGCTCTTTTTAACCGCATTACCTATACTCGGAAAACAGAGTCCGAACGCTACGACTCTCTCCTCCTCATCGCAAACAAGAATCAGATACTCCTTATTAACGATAAGCATAAACTGATTTACCAATTCGTCCTGCATTTCTTCGGAAATCGGGACGGTGCCGTATAGCTTTGAATAACAGCGGTCCAGACAGTCGAAAAATCCATGTTTATATTTATTTAGATATGCCCTTTTGCTTATCCCCTTGGTATTTGCTATATGGAGCTTGTGCATTTGCAAAACTCGCTCGCTGACTCTTTCAAGCATTTCGTTCTTCTTATCGGGAGCGCGAAGCTCAAATTCGAGCCAATCCACGTCCTTCTCAAAGCCCGCATCCTCGACAAGCGAGGCGTAGTAGGGGAAATTGTACTGTTCCTCGAAGGTCGAGTTTTCTTCAAAGCCCTCGACGAGCAGGCCCTCGCGGTCCAGGTCAGAAAAGCCCAGGGGCCCGTGAACCTCGTCACAGCCCTGCTGCCTGGCGTAATCCTCGACGGTTTTGAACAGGGCGGC
>JAZUPQ010000042.1:0-13475 GCA_045605265.1 Eubacteriales bacterium
GAGGTGGAGAGACCTCTCATCTGTGCGTGGCCTATGTCAAGACAAGCGCAGAAAACGTCGCTCGGCAAAAGTTCAAGATGGGCGAGAAAATTATCGTGATGAGAGCAGGAGGTCTGCTTTGCCTCGTCCTTTTCGTAGTCCCAGTCCCACATATTCTCAACGCCGATTTTAACATTAGCCTTTCTTGCATAGGGCTCTAATTGTCTATAAAAGTTTGCATTTTCCTCGGGTGAGTAACCGCAACAGGGGTGAATTACGCATACCTTCGCTCCGAGAATACCCGAGATTTCAATGCTCTCTATGAGGTAAGGGAGCATAAACTCGTTGAATTTTTGATTGCCCACTCTCTGAGACGGGTCGGGCGCGTGAGTCTGGTTGCAGACTATGCCGATTTCGTCGGCGTACTTTCGGAGCTCCCTTGCGGTTTCCTTTGTAATCAAGTGGTCGGGATTGTCCACGCGCTCGCCTCTCAATTCCTCCAGGGATTTTTCTCCGATGCAAAACTCGTGAGTAACGGGGAATACCCTGTCGGGATAAATAGTCTTGTCAAAAGCGGAAAAGCCCGCGTCCTTTAACATCTTGATTACCGCCTTATGAGAACCGATTTTCTCAAAATTGCCTGTTGAGGTTGAAACAAACATAATTCACACTCCTAATAAGAATTTAACAAGCGTTCCGGCCTCATCGGTTTTTTTGAGACCGCAAGCCGTTTTGTTAGATTTATTATATACTTGTAGGGAGTCTTTGTCAAGAGTTTAAACGAATAAAAACGGAAGAAAAACAAGAAGAGCAAAGAGACAGCAGACGGTCAGGGCGGACTTGTCAAACGCCCTTGATTTTCTGAGCAGAAAGGCCTTTGTCAGACTTGCAAAAACTTCGCATAAAAGCATAGCGAGAGAAGCGCCGAAAATTCCGATTTTACTTGACATATTCAGCGAGAGAAAAAGGCAGAGGACAAACGACATAAGCGAAGTCAGGCTCACCCATTTCGACATCTCGCGTCTGAAAAGAATTTGTGAGAGAATGTTTGATATAAAGGTGAAAACCACGTATAGCGAAAGAGGGTAAACGCACACGGCGGCCTCCCTGTATTCGTCCGCCACAAAGAGCGGGAAAACTATGGGTGTAAAAAGGAGATAAAGGGCGGTGAAGCAAAGGGCGGAAATAATGCAATTTTTCGTGGCAGCACGCACCCGTGTCAAGTTATCTTCGCTGTAAACACGGTTAAACCAAGGGCAAAAAGCCCCGAAAATCCCCGTCGTAAAAAGCCCAACCCCGAGAGCAAAGGCGTGGGCTGTGCTGTATTTTCCCACTGCCGAAACGCCGATAAGCGATGTTATTATGAGCTTTGCGGAATTGGATATTGCCGACTGCGAAAGATAGTGAGGAAAAAGCGGGAGAAGCCTCTTTGAGATATAGTCGAAAATCCCCCTCTCAAAGCTGAATTTTTTACCCCTTAAAAACGGCAGAGCCGCAGATAGAGCAAAGACCGCCCGTACCGCCAGAACCGCGTAAATCCGCCCCCTGCCGCCGAGGTGAAACAGGGCGACGAATATAAGCGTCAAAGCGATGTCCGAAACACCTATCAAAAGCGTTAAGGACGCCACGGATTTGTATTTTCCCTCGTATCGCAGCTTCGCAAAGTGCAGCGACTCGGCAGTATTGAGGAAAATCTGCAAAATCAAAATCAGCGTAAGAGGGGTGTCAAGAGCGGATACGGCGTTGATTTTCTCCCGAAAAAGCAGGTACAGAAGCGAAAATGCAAGACAAACGCAAAAAACGAAAATAAGAAGCGAGGCTGCGAAGTCCTCTGTTTTTCGAGTTTTGGAGAGCGCGCCGTAAATTCCGCTTCCTGCTGCTTCGAGGGTGAAAAATACCGTCAAAACGCCCATATATCCCGCAAAAACCGCGTAAATTCCCATTTCATCGGGCGCGAGAAGTCTCGTCAGAATCGGCGTTATCAAAAGGAAGAGCGCCTTGACGGCAGCCCCCGAGCCCACGTAGTACAGGCTCGCTTTTTTGTTTTGTCCGAAGTGTAATTTCATCTGAAAATTTGCCTTTACATTATTTTTCGGTTAGTATTTGAAAAAAAACTTGTTTTTATAGATGTAATATGATATAATTAAAAAAAATACGGAGTGAATTATGGCAAACATTTGGCACGATATTTCAAAAGAACGAATAACCCCCGAGGATTTTTTCTGTTGCATTGAAATTTCCAAGGGAAGCAAGAAAAAATACGAACTGGATAAGGATACGGGGTTTTTGATGCTCGACAGAATTCTTTACACCTCTACCCACTATCCCGCGAATTACGGCTTTATTCCGCGCACCTACGGCGACGACTTTGACCCCCTTGACGTTCTCGTGGTATGCGCCGAGTCAATCGAGCCTATGACGCTCGTGAGAGCATATCCGATAGGCGTAATCTCGATGATTGACAACGGCAGAATAGACGATAAAATAATCGCCATTCCCTTCGGAGACCCGAACTATAATATGTATAAGGATATAGACGGTCTGCCCCAGCATATTTTTGACGAAATGACGCACTTTTTCGTAGTATATAAGAACCTTGAAAATAAGAAAACCAAGGTCGATGACGTTCAGGGCAGAGAGAGGGCTCTTGAAGTAATTTCAAAGGCGATTTCCGATTATGAGAAAAAATTCGGAAATTGCGAAAAAAATACTTGATTTTGTAAATCAAGTGTAGTATTATATTTTTATCTTATTTTTGAATTGAAAGGGTGAACGGTTGTGTTAAAAAACGAGTATTTAATAGGACTTATGGAAAGGGTTGAGAAAAGAAACCCGGGAGAAAAGGAATTTCACCAGGCGGTGAGAGAGGTGCTTGAATCTCTTGAACCCGTAATTGAGCAAAGCCCGATTTACGCGCAGAGCGGAGTGGTTGAGCGAATTGTAGAGCCCGAGAGAGTAATAATGTTCAGCGTACCGTGGGTTGACGATGAGGGAAAGGTACAGGTAAACCGCGGTTTCAGAGTACAGTTCAACAGCGCAATCGGTCCGTACAAGGGCGGACTCCGTTTCCACCCGTCAGTATATCTCGGAATTATAAAATTCCTTGGCTTTGAGCAGATTTTCAAGAACTCGCTCACCTCTCTGCCAATCGGCGGAGGAAAGGGCGGTTCCGACTTTGACCCCAAGGGCAAGAGCGACAACGAGGTTATGAGCTTCTGCCGCAGCTTTATGACCGAGCTTTATAAGTATATAGGTAAGGACGAGGACGTTCCCGCAGGCGATATCGGCGTAGGCGCGAGAGAAATCGGCTATCTCTACGGTCAGTACAAGAGAATTACGGGACTTTATGAGGGCGTTCTTACGGGAAAAGGACTCACCTACGGCGGCTCTCTTGCGCGTAAGGAAGCTACGGGATACGGACTCTGCTATTTCACCGACGCGCTTCTTCGCGATAACGGCGAGAGCTTCAAGGGTAAGACGGTCGTCATTTCCGGCTCGGGCAACGTTGCCATTTATGCCTGCCAGAAGGCTACCGAGCTCGGCGCGAAGGTCGTGGCGATGTCCGACTCAAACGGCTATATTTACGATTCAAACGGCATTGACCTTGCCGCAGTAAAGGAAATCAAGGAGCAAAAACGCCAAAGAATCAAGGAATACTTAAATTATCACAGCGACGCGGTGTACACCGAGGGCTGCGCGGGAATTTTCACAGTCAAGTGCGATATCGCGCTTCCTTGCGCTACCCAGAACGAAATCAATGAAGAAAGCGCGAAGGCGCTTGTTAAAAACGGAGTTATCGCGGTTTGCGAGGGCGCGAATATGCCCTCAACTCCCGAGGCAATCGCCGTATTCCAAAAGGCAAAAATCTTCTTCGGCCCTGCCAAAGCGGCAAACGCAGGCGGCGTAGCCACCAGCGCCCTTGAAATGACGCAGAACTCCGAGCGCCTCTCGTGGAGCTTTGAGGAGGTAGATGCAAAGCTTAAAAACATTATGGAGAACATCTATAAAAACGCATCAAGCGCTGCCGAAAAATACGGTATGAAGGGCAATCTCGTAGCCGGCGCAAATATCGCAGGCTTCATCAAGGTTGCCGACGCGATGCTCGCGCAAGGCGTGTGATTTTACCGCCGGCGGTAAAAAAATAACCAGATGAACACGGGGGGCGCCCCCCGGCTTACAAAAAAACGGCGGAGATACCGAGAAAAACCCGGTATCTCCGTTTTCGTTTCGTTTTACAGTTAAATTAATAAGACGCTAATCTATTCGCTTCGTCTGATGAGACCGTAATCTCCTGCTTTTCTCTTATAAACAACGCATACGGAGTCGGTTTCCGAGTCGGTAAATGCGTAGAAGTCGTGGCCGAGAAGGTTCATTTGCAGTATCGCTTCCTCGGGTGACATAGGCTTAAAGGGGAAGGATTTTTCGCGGATTCTGAACTCGGTTTCTTCCTCGTATTCGTCGTCGTCGTCGTAATCGATAACCGCAAAGGCGTCGCGCTTGAAGGATTTTTCAAGTCTCGTTTTATTCTTTCTGATTTGTCTTTCGAGCCCTTCAACCGCCCGGTCGAGCGCGGTTATAAAGGTTTCGCTCTCCTCCTCGCACCTGAAAGTTGTACCCTTATAGTTTACGGTAATTTCGAGAATTTTCACTCCCTTTCTCGCTCTGCAAGTTACGAACGCCTCGGTTTCCGCGCCGAAAAACTTATCAAATTTCGCGAGCTTTTTCTCAATAGCGAGCTTGAGCGTATCTCTGACGTTAAGTTGCTTTCCGTAAATACTGATCTTCATACTGTGGTCCGCCTTTCTTTGTTTTGCTTTTGGAGAAAGTTTTCTTCCTCCATACTTATTATAGCACTATTCATGTGAAAAATAAATAGTTTTTTTGGAAATATTTTACTGTTTTTAATCAATATTTACAAATTGTTAATCAAATTGGCAATATAGCATGCCCGAAGTTTTAAAAAAAATCTGAATAAAGAATATTGACTTTTCAGTAATTATAATGTATTATATTAATAGATATAAAAAAATATTACGTAAGGAGGCGCTTATGCCAATAGTAAGCTGGATATTTTTTGGCGCGATAATAGTACTCGCTATCATTGGCGCAATTAAGGGATTGACGAGAGGCTTTGCAAGACAGCTTGTAAGAACTCTGACAATCATAGGCTCGGTTGCCCTCTCCGTTTGGGTTGCAACCTTACTTTACAACGGACTTATAGGTCCTTTCTTTGCTAATAAAACCTCTGCCGAAATCGCGGAGACCGTACTGTCATTTTTGGACGGACTCGGAATTTCCTTAGGCATTAGTCTCGAATGGCTCTCGAACTTTGACGCAGAAGTTCTTCAAAGCCTCTTTACCTTACCCGTGACGCTTATACTCGTACCGATTATCTTCTCGCTCGTATTCGTGATAGTGAGCGGAATTTCCATTTTGATTCACGCGTTGATTTCGGGACTTCTCGGATTCAGAAAGAGCAGAAACAACGGTCTCACCCGTGTGCTCGGACTTGTTCTCGGAGCAGTTCAGGGCGTGGCGGTCGCCCTTGTCATTATGCTTCCGCTGGTTGGATTGACGCAGACCTTTACCGACACTCTTGCGATTCTCAACGAGCAGGAGGAGGAGGACGACGAGGTTCTCGCCAACCTTAATAATCTTTACAATAAGAACTTCAAGCCTATTCAAAACAGCATTATTACAAAGGCAGGTAAGGCTATTGCCCTCGACGCGATTTACGACTCGCTCGTAATCGTTGATATTCAGGACGAGAAATTCGACAGCAGAGAGACCGTGCCCTCCATCGCCTCGCTGTACGTTGAATTCGGCAAGCTCGAAGGGGCAGATTTCAAGGACCTCACCGAAGAACAGCAGGAGGCTGTAAGAAAGGCTGTTGATAAGATTGGCGACGACGACTTCCTCTCCACAGTCATTTCGGGTGCGCTCAGAGGACTCTCCAAGTGCTACGGCGACGTGGTGTTGGTTGAGGTTGAGGATGCAGCACTTCAAAACCTTTTAGATAAAGCGGTTCTTGTTTTTACAACCTCGGACAGAAAGAATATTGACGACGATTTACATACCATCACAGAGGTGTATTTCGTGCTCTGCAACGACGGAGTGCTTGATGCATTTGCAGAGGAGGGTACCGACTCTATGATGGAAGTCTTTACGACTCGTAATCCCGAGACCGGCACAACCGCGATAAACGATATTATAGGAGTAATCAAGGAGAACCCGAGAACAGCTCCGCTCGTTGATATGGTAGCCGAATTCTCAGTATCGCTTATGGCAGAGACGCTCGACCTCGGCGAAGACGGCAAAAAGCTCTATCAGGACGTAAGCGAGGATCTTGACAAGACTCTCCAAATCCAAAAGGACGACTATGCAAACGAGGATGAGTATATTGCCGCAGTTTCGGACTCAATCAGCCAAGCGCTTACCGAAAACAGCATTGACCTGCCTCAGGAGGTCATCGACGAGATGGCTAAAAAAGTAAGCGAGGACGACCTCGCTGCTAAAAACGCAAGCGCAGCCGAGCTTATTATCACCTACGCAGATGCTATTGCCGCATACGAGAACGGCGAGCTTGAATAAAATTTTAAACCTCTTGGGCAGCCTGAAATAAGGCTGCCCATAAATATTACCGCGGCGGGCTTTCGGATTTTTGAGTATCCTAATTTTTATTTGAGATGTAGGGTTTTTCAAGACAGCGCTTCCAAGCCAGCTCAACCTCGTCTAAATCCTTATCGTCGGCGTTAAGAATTTCCTCGTCAGAGAGCGTTCTATTGATTGGCCTGCCGTTTTTTCTATCCATAATTTTAGATTTTTCGCGTGAGCGCTTCACTCTTTCGAGATTTTTTCGCTTTTCCTCCTCGTATCTTGACGCGTATTGGTATTTTTTCCAATTTTTGATTTTATAGCATCCCTTCGAGTAGCTAAGCATTCTGAAATTGACGAAAATATCCAACGCCTCGCCGATAGTTTCGATATCAAAATTTGAGTCAGCGTGAAAAAGCTCCCTGTCGTAAGGCCGCCCCTTGACGAAAATCAGATTTCCGTTCTCGTTCTTTTTGCACCCCGTCAAGAGAAAAATCCAAAAAGAGAAGTAGGAGCACCCCTTGGGCATATTCAGAATTTGTATGATTTTTCTGTTCAGCATAATATCGGTGTTCAGTTTAATCCATTTTAATTGCGACATATTGTTTACCTCTTTCTTTTGTAAATCAATTATAAATTAAATTTCGCGGAAAGTAAGTATATCCGCTTACAAATAAAAGGGGTTGAACTTTTAAAAAAACTGTGTATTATGTACAAAGTAAACTATAATTAAAATAAAAAAGAAAATTATTTTTCTTTGTGTTCTGCCGCGAAAGCGGAAAAACGCCCCGACTGTTCGAGGCGTTATCTTATCTTATCTATTCTTAGTATATTTCTTTATTCTTATTCTTATTCTATTACGCATTACAAAACCGTTACAAAATCATTACACAAAATTACAAAATCTTAACAAAGCGTTTCACTAAACGCAGTCTGAGCATTACAAAATTTTGTGAATTTTTCAATTTTTTCAGTCCTCATATACGAAGTATATGGGCTTTATTTTTCGCCTTTTTAAAAAAGCGTAAAAACCGTTACAGCTTACTCTAACTTTTCAAAATAAAATCATTACACTTTGTGAAAACAGCGTTACAAAAAATTACAAAAAATTAATCCTGCGTTACAAATTAAAAGATAACCGAACAAAAATTAAAATTTGCTCGGTTATTTATTATTCAAATGCTTAAATCAAGTGAAGCACGGCGGTAATGTTATAGCGTCAAGGGCTTCCGTGCATATTTTTCCTTCCTATTGAATAGTTATTAGTAAATAATTTATTTCGGAGGCTTTTATGTTCATATACACCTTGCGGGCATCGACGGTTAAATATTTTGCCGTTATTGCAATTTGTCTCGTCGCTCTTTTGACGATAGTGTTTCTGGGCGGCAGCGAGACCTATATGCCAACCATAGCAAAGGACGTTAATTTTTCGGGAATTAAGACTAACGAGGACAGAGTGAAGTTCATAGAGCAATTCAATATCAACGTAGCCGAAACACCTGAGGAAACGGTGGAATTTGCCCTGCCTGACGATTTTGACAGAATAATTCTCGGCTACAACGAAATTCAGAAATCACAGGGCCTTGACATCACTAAATACAAAAATAAAAAGGTCACAAGATACACCTACCGCGTTGAAAAATACGAGGACTACGAGGGTGTAGTATACGTGAACCTTATAATGTATAAAAATAACGTTATCGCCTGCGACCTTTCCACCGCGGATAAAAACGGGTTTGTAAAGCCTCTCTTAAACTGACGGAAAAGATAGACTTTGGCGTGATGGTAAATTAAGAGGGCGGTCTGCTTATTGCAGACCGCCTGTTTCCGTTTCATTATTTATGAAAACGGTGCTTGGATATTCCTTTCTCCCTCGTAGCATTACTCCTCGATTACGGTTGTGTAAAGCTTGAAATTCGGAGTTGTGTCTCTTTGAATTTTTGAAAATTTATAGCCCTTCGGTTGCTTGATTACAATTTTTTGCGAGGGCTGATAGTCGTTGATAATTCCTCTCTCCTCGGTGAAGGTGTTAGGGCATTTAATCACGCCGAAAACCGTAAAGTCGGGGTGGTTTTCTCCGAGGTTGTGAGTGAGATTTTCGATATAAAGGTTAGGCATAACCGTGTTATAGCCGTAGTCCGCGTTGTGAATAATTCCATTAACCGCCGAGGCTCTGTCAAAGGGAGAAATCAGATGGCAGTTTTTAATCACGATATCGCCTCTCCAAGTGCTTCCGTAGTCGCTTCGCAGACCTATAACGCGAGGGTTGTAAATGGTGGAATTTTCAATAACGGCAACGCCGCCGCCAACCGCGTTTATAATACCGATAGTACAGCCGATAACCTTTAAGTTGTAGACTCCCGCGTGAGCATCAAGCCTTGAGAGCTCGCAGTCGTAATACTCTATATTTTTGCAAAATGAAGTACCCATAATGCCCCAATAAGCCTGAGCCTCGGGGTACATCTGATTTGCAAGACGGAACATATTGAATTGAGTGCAGTTTTTGAAAACCAGCTTATTCGAGCTTGAGCCGCCGAGGTCGTACGAGCCCTGGCTGTAATGGACGTGGCCCGAAAATTTACAATGCTCGACAAAGAGATTGTGACAGTTGGCAGCGAACAAAAATCCGTTGTAATTCGGCCCTCCGCCCATAGAAGCGGGACGGTCGGGGCGCGTCTCGCCGAGCGGCTGATTTTTAATTCTGTGAACCAGCCCGGAAATTCTGACGTTGGCTCTTGAAACGGCAATTCCGCGGTTGTAATAGGCGTTCGTGTCGCAGCGCGAGGCGATGTTTGTGAACAGACCGCCCCAAATATTTATCGGCTCGGAGTCAATTCTGACAATCTTGATTTCATCAACCTTGTCATAGTCGAAAAGCGGGGGAGTCTCGTCGTCTACCGTGTTGTCCGCATGAACTACCATAATTTCCCGCTGCGTAAAGCCGTTGTCCGTGTTTCCCCTCTCTCCGCCGCGCCTGTATACCCGTTTATCGATGTCGATTGGCATAATGAGGGCATCGTAGCCGAGATTGAGCGGAATTTGCTTTGAGTCTGTCTTTATACCCCCACCCGTGTTAATTCTTTCGAGTATTCCAAGCTCGTCGTTTTTGGCGGTATAGGTCACGGAATAGTCGCATCTTACCGAGAAAATCCAGGCGTGACGCTCGATTTTTTCCTCAGGTGTGTCGCCGATATAGCTGTCGTCGATAATAAATTCCGAGTCTGACCAGTTCGTGTCGGTCTTTATAACTATGCTTTGACCGCCCGTCTTTTTAATGTAATAAGAGGAGTCCGTATCCGAGCAAACCGTAAATCTTCTGTGCTCGTTTGAAAATTCGTGAGCCCTCCTGAGAGCTTCAAAGTCGTCGCAGATACCGTCGCCGACCGCCCCGAAATCCGAATAGAAAATTCTCTCAGAGAGGTATTTTTCCTCTCTGCCGTAATCTCCGCGTAAAAGATAATCTCTTATAGCAGATTTTGCAAAGGAGTACAGCGGACAGTCAAGAACCAGAGTCCCGTCCTGCATTTCCGCTTTAAAATCGTACTCGTCGTTCATTTTTGAGAAATCCGAGATAATTTTAATATCGCTCTTTACGAATTCTCCGTACCATTCGGTGATAAAATCCGCAAGGGATTTTTCCTTTTCGTTTTCCGCTATAATCTTAAAACTCATATTTTTTATTCCTCAATAACCTTTTTATGACACAAAAATCCGTGGTTTTCGTGACTTGAAATCTTTTTGAATTCGTATCCCTTGGGCTGTCTTAACACGATAGTGTTATCTACCTTAATGTTATTAAAAATCTCTCCGCCCTCAAAGAAGGAGTCATCGCATTTTAAACCGTAAACGATTAAATTTTCAAAGTTCTCGCCCTTGTTATGAGTTACGTTCTCGATAAGAAGGTTCGGCGTTACGGTGTCAACGCCCATAGGCGCGTTGTGAATTGCTCCCGTAACCATAATTACTTTGTCGGTGGGGGATACTACATGGCAGTTTCTTATAATGAGCTCGCCGTCCCAGCCGGCAGCGTAATCCTCTCTGAGACCGAGAATTCTCGTATTGAAAATCGTGGAATTTTCAATAATACCCACACCGCCGCCGACGGCGTTGATAATGCCGATTTTACAGTCGGAAATTCTGAAATTCCATACGCCTGCGTGAGCGTCAAAGCGGGAGAATTCGCAGTGGTCGTAGGTTACGTTCTTACAGCCGTTAGTTCCCGCAATACCCCAATAGCAGTAGTTCTCGTGGAAGATTTTATCCTCTTTCTCGTACATATTGTACTGCGAGCAGTTTACAAACGCGATATCGTTTGCGTAAGCTCCGCCAATATCGTAAGAGCCCTGTCTATAGTGAACGTGTCCCGACAGTCTCGTATTCTTGACAAGCAATTTGTTCGAGTGGTGAGGGAAGAGGAATCCGTTGTAGTTAGGGCCGCCGCCCGAGCATACGGGAAGGGTTTTATCGGGCGGATTGAGAGGCTGATTTTCAACCTTATGCACCATACCGTCGATAGTTACGTTGGAGCGCTGAATCCAGAAGCCTCTGCCGACGTAGTTCCAGGGCATATCGGCTCTTGTCGCGATAGTTGTGAAGATACCGCCTTCAAGTCTGATTGGCTCAGGGTCTGCTCTGAAAATATTAAATTTGTTGATTTTCGTGTAATCCCAGAGAATATCGGTTGAGGTGTCGATTTCGTTGTTTTTATGCACGAGCACGACTTCGGTTTTTGGAGAGCCGGGGCCGGTTTTGCCCGAATGTCCCCAACGTCTGTAAATCATAAAGGTTTCGTCAATAGGCATTACCAGGGCGTCAAAGCCGAGGTCGAGGGGCATAGTCTTGTCCCCTCTGTGAATACCGCCGTTTTCGTTAATTCTCTTGATAATTCCGAGAGGGTCGTCGTCAACGGTGTAGGTGATGTTGTAGTCGTTTGCAACGAGGAAGAGCTTGCCTCTGTGCTTGCCATCCTCCGCGCTGTCGGTGATAAATCTGTCGTCGATGATAATTTCGGCGTTGTCCCATTTGGTAGTGGTGCGTATTTCTATGTACTCGCCGTTTACGTTCTCAATGTAATATTTTGCGTCCTCGTCGGCGTAAACCTCGTGTCGTCTGTAAAGGTTTGCAGCCTCGTGAGTTTTCTGCATAGCGGAGAAATCGTGGCTTTTTCCGTCTCCCACAGCTCCGAAGTCGGAGTAATAAATTCTGTCCGAAACGTAAGACACCTCTCTGCCAAAGTCGCCCTCGTCAAAATATTTGACGATAGCCTTTTTCGCAAAGGAATATACAGGGCAGTCAAAGACGAGCACATCGCCTTCCTTCTTAACTCTGAAATCGTAGCTTTCGTTAAAGCCCTCAATGCTTGAAACGACTTTAATCTCGCCCTCTGCCTTGTCGGCGTAGTTCTCCCTGATAAAATCCAAAATTAAATTTTCCTTGCTTGTCATTTACCTATCTCCTTAAATTCGCGTTGCGTAATTATTACTAAAAATTCAAGCCAAAGACATTTTAACAACCCACCTTGTGAAAGTCAATACTTTTTATAAATAAATATTGTTTATTTTTAGGTACACGGAAAATATGACCAAAAATTCTCTTGCTTTTTTGTGAAAATAGTGTATAATTGATTTGTAAAACAAAAAGGAAAGAGAAATTTTATGCAGATTAGAGAGGTAATTCTCTGTAAATACGGAGAGATTGTCCTTAAAGGACAAAACAGAGCGAGCTTTGAGAGTATGCTGGTTAAGGAGCTTCGCAGAAGAGCGAGTCCCTTCGGCGTTTTCAAGATATATTTCAAGCAGAGCACAATCTACGTAGAGCCGCAGAACGACGGGTGCGATATCGACGGAATGTACGAGGCAGCCAAAAAGGTTTTCGGAATAGTGGGCGTTAACAGAGCCGCGGTCTGCGAAAAAAATATGGACAGCATTAAAGAGGTTGCGAGAAAATATCTTCCCGAAAAGCTGTACGGCAAACGCACCTTCAAGGTTGACGCGAAGCGCTCGGACAAGCGCTTTCCGCTGAAATCCCCCGAAATTTGCGACGAGATGGGCGGACTCATTTTGAGCGCCGTCAGAGGTATCCGCGTTGATGTGAAAAATCCCGAGGTTACCGTGACCGTAGAGGTCAGGGACGAGCACGCCTACGTAAGAGCGGGGCAGGAGGCAGGAGCAGGCGGACTTCCGCTTCGTACTGCGGGCAGAGGGCTTCTGCTTTTAAGCGGAGGAATCGACTCCCCCGTAGCCGGCTGTATGATGGCAAAACGAGGTATGGAAATCGAGGGACTTCACTTCGAGTCCTTTCCCTATACGTCCGAGAGGGCGAGAGAAAAGGTGATGGACTTGGCGGAGGCTATGTGTCAGTTTACATCAAAGATGTACGTTCACGTAATCTCCCTTACGCATATACAGGAAGAAATCCGCGACAACTGCCGTGAGGACTACTTTACGGTGCTTCTCCGCATATTTATGATGCGCCTTGCAGAGAGGTGCGCGCGAGAGCATAAATGCCACGCCTTGATTACGGGCGAGAGTCTCGGCCAGGTGGCGTCCCAAACTCTGAGCGCAATCGGAGTCACCGACTCGGTCGTAAGTATGCCTGTATTCCGTCCCTGTATCGGTCTTGACAAAAACGAGATAGTTACCGAGGCGAGAAAATACGGAACCTTCGATATATCAATTCAGCCATTTGAGGATTGCTGTACCGTGTTTACGCCGAGACACCCGAAAACCCAGCCGAAAATCGAGGACGTACAAAGAGAGCTTGAAAAAATCAACGTCGAGGCGCTTATCGACGAGGCCTACGCAACGATGACAACCGAAACCAAGCTGATTTTTCCCGAATACAAATAAGCCCACTTGACAAAGTAAATAAGTCGGAGGCCAAGCGGTCTTAGGAAGACAAGA
>JAZUPQ010000043.1:0-16109 GCA_045605265.1 Eubacteriales bacterium
CTATGGCTCACATCAATGCAGGTGCGAAGAAGGTTGTTATCTCCGCTCCCGCAGGCAAGGATCTTAAGACCATCGTTTATTCTGTAAACGAGAAGACCCTCACCGCTGATGATAAGATCATTTCCGCAGCCTCCTGCACCACCAACTGCCTTGCTCCTATGGCAAAGGCTCTCAATGATTACGCTCCCATCCAGAGCGGTATTATGACCACCGTTCACGCATACACAGGCGACCAGATGATTCTTGACGGCCCTCACAGAAAGGGTGACCTTCGCCGTGCTCGCGCAGGCGCGCAGAACATCGTTCCTAACTCTACCGGCGCTGCAAAGGCAATCGGCCTCGTTATCCCTGAACTCAACGGCAAGCTTATCGGCTCTGCGCAGAGAGTTCCTACCTGCACAGGCTCTACAACAATCCTCGTAGCAGTAGTTAAGGGCAAGGACGTTACAAAAGACAGCATCAACGCTGCAATGAAGGCTGCTTCCAGCGCGTCCTACGGTTACAATACGGATGAAATCGTTTCCTCCGACGTAATCGGTATGAGATACGGTTCGCTTTTCGATGCTACTCAAACAATGGTAGCTAAGATTTCCGACGGCACATATCAGGTACAGGTAGTTTCTTGGTACGATAACGAGAATTCTTACACTTCTCAAATGGTAAGAACTATCAAGTATTTTGCTGAATTGGCATAAATTAATCTTATAAACAAAGAGGGAAGCTCGGGTTCAAAAACCGAGCTGCCTTTAAAAATGTCAAATAAGTACGGGGACTTAAAGCCTAAAACCTAGTCTTTGTCCAACTGCACCGGGGCTTTTCTTTGCGCCAGATACTTTTTTCTGACTTTCAGCAGGAATTTCTGTACCTCCTCGTTTTGATAATCCCTGTAAGTCCAAGGAAATTTGTGCCACTCACCGCGCGCATAAAAGAGCGCGTAGTCGCAGTAAATTCCCGCTTTGAGCGGAATTCTGAACCCTACACGCTTTGTTGTCGGGAGAAGCAGTCTGCCGTCGCTCATAAGTCCTGGGTCGAGGTTTATCCGTCTGTTGAAGGAGTCCTCAATCTCGTTTGTCCGGATTTTTATATCCGCTTGAAATTCGGGATTTACAAGTCTCTCAAAGGAGTAAATTTTGCGAAACCCCTCTCCGCCCAGCTCATCGTCGTAGTAGGAGGAATAGCCCTCCGAAAAGGAAAATTCCTCAGATATGAAGTCAAATCCGCCGAAATCCGCCTTCAAAATTTCAAGCGTTTTTTCCAAAACCTCGCGGTCGTGATATATAACGCTTACTATTAACTTTTCCATTTCAAATGCTTCGGGCTTAGCCATTTGTAACGTTCTCCCATAAAATTTCTTTCACAAAATCCACGTAAGTCTGATAGTTTTCTATATTTTTGAGGCATTTTTCAAACTTCAAGGCTCTCAGCCTGGATACTAAAAATCCCTCAACCCAATAGTCAAACTCGGTGTCCTTTGACAAATGCTCCAAGGCCTTCATTCTTTTGTACATAGGCGCACCGTCCGAGGCGTCGCGCCAGGTATCAACGAAGGCGTAGTCGTAATTTTCCTTTGGCATTTCCTTTTCCGCGTATTCAAAGGCGTCGGCGTTTATAATTCGCACCTTGTCCCTGTTTTTAAACTGCGGAAGAATGTATCTTTTGAAAAGCTCAATAACGTCCTCGCTTTTTTCTACGATTGTCACACTGCAAACGCTTTCCTTTTCCGAAACCATATAGGCGTAATAGCCGAGTCCAAGTCCAAAGGTTATCACTTTACCGTGGGCTTTTTCTATTTGCTCTTCGCAGGTGTCCAAATCGACGGGAGTCAGAGTCATCCACTCGTTGCCGTTTTCGAGCACGGCGGGGAACTTGAACTCCTCCTCGAAAAATCCAAGCGGGGCAACCTCGGAGAAGTCCGGAAAGATAAGCATATCTCCTGCAACGACAGCCTTGTAGGGCGGGTAGCTTTCCATTCGGAATTCCCAATTTTTGTATTTGATGTTTTCAATTTTGATATTTTTGTAATAAGGATTTTCGGTGTACTTTTTCGCGTCCAGAATTCTAACCGACGGGCGTAAATAATTCTTGATTATGTCTCTGTCAGCGTCCTTCGTATCGTCGAGAGCAAAAATCTCGGTGAGCAACGCCGCCAGAGCGTCCTCCTTTGAAAAATCCGCCCCGTCAAGCAGCGTATCCATCATTTCCTTCGTAATAAGCTCGGGGCATTTTTCAAGATATGTAGCGTAAAGATTGCTCACGCGGTAATTAGTGTCAAATCTTTTCTCAAGTTCCCGGATTTTTTCTTTATCTGCGTAGGTCATTTTTCCACTTCCTCTTTTTCTGTCTCTTATTTTATACCTTTTTTTGACAGATGTCAACCTTGACAACGGTTTATTAATATGGTAAAATAAATACACAAAATTGGAAAGAGTAATTATATGAAATTTTCGGATAAATTTATAAGAAGCCAGCTTGAAATATTAAAGCCCTTTGCCGATGTCGCGCACCTTGATTTTTCAAGACGCGTTCAGGACAGAGTAGGCAAGCTGTTGCAACATTCAAACAAAAATAAAGTGGTTACCCACCTTTGCGATTTCAACGGCGTGAAGGGGGCTATTGTTGTTCCGAGAGATGAGCTTCGCAGCGGAATCGTGCTTTATATACACGGCGGCGGCTACACCTGCGGCTATCTTGAATACGCCAAGGGCTTTGCAAGCGTTCTTTCCTCAGAGCTCGGAATGAGAGTTGCCTGTATAGAGTATTCGCTTGCTCCCGAGCATCCCTTTCCGACCTGTATTGACGAGTGTGTTACCGCATATAAATATCTGCTGGAAAACGGCTATCATAATCAAAGTATTATGCTCGCGGGAGAGAGCGCGGGAGGAGGGCTTTGTTACTCGCTTTGCTTAAAGCTTCGCCGGCTGGATATTCCCATGCCGTGCGGAATACTCGCGCTCTCGCCTTGGACTGACCTCACTTTAAGCGGTGAAAGCTATATAAAAAACAAGGACGTAGACCCGTCACTGTCAAAGGAAAGACTGGATTTTTTTGTCAACTGCTATATCGGAGCAATTAAGAACGTAAAAGAAAATCCCAAAAAGCCAAGCGAAATCGACAAAAGCGAAAAAATTCAAAGCATAAGAAAAGACCCCTTGGCTTCGCCCATATTTGCCGACCTTTCCGAGCTTCCGCCGTCTCTTATATTTGCAGGAGGTGACGAAATTCTCCTCTCCGACGCGCAAATCCTTGCGGAACGGCTTAAATTTTGCAACTCCGAGGCAAAGCTCGTTGTGAAGGAAAAAATGTGGCACGCCTATCAGCTTTATTCATTAAAGAGCAATTCGGACGATTTCAGAATAATAAACAGGTTTATAAAGCATATATTTCCCGATGGCAGCCAAAGAAAACTGCGTTGGATGGGACTTGATAATTCCGCAAAGATTTATCCCGCCGCAGCGACTTCCGATTGGATAAATATTTTCAGATTGAGCGCTACTCTGACCGAGAATGTCGATAGGGCGGTTTTAAAAAGCTCTCTCGACGTAACTGTGCGCCGTTTTCCTTCGATTTCTGTGCGTTTAAGACGCGGAACATTTTGGTATTATCTCGAAGAAATCGCACACGCCCCCGACATTATTGACGAAAAGCCCTATCCCGTGGCAAAAATGACCTTTAAGGAAATCAGAAAATGTGCCTTTCGCGTTTTGGTCTATAAAAACCGTTTTGCAGTTGAATTTTTCCACTCTCTCACTGATGGAAACGGAGCTCTCGTATTCCTCAAAACACTGCTTGCGGAATATATTTACCAAAAGTACAAGGTTGAAGTTCCGTCAACTATGGGTATTTTGGACAGACTCGAAGAGCCTAAGCCCGAGGAACTGGAGGACAGCTTCTTGAAGCATAGCGGAAATTTCCCGCTATCACGCAGAGAGCCCACCTCGTACAGAATATGGGGTAAGCCGGAGGAGCCGGGATTCAGGCATATTACGACCTTCATTATGGATGCCTCGCTCATTCACAAAAAGGCGAAAGAAATCGGGGTAACCGTAACCGCGTATCTCACCGCCGCGATAATTATGGCGGGAATATCCCTTCAAAATATCGACTGTCCTTATGAGAAAAAGCAGAAGCCTGTCAGAGTTTTAGTGCCGGTCGATCTTCGTAGGCTTTACGGCAGCAAATCGCTGCGCAATTTCGCCCTTTATGCAACTCCGGGTATAGTGACCAGATACGGCAGCTACACCTTTGAGGAGGTCTGCAAGCTGGTATATCACCAGATGTGTATTGAAATCAACAAGAACTATATGTCGGCGAAAATCCGCACCAACGTAAAGGACGAGGAGAATGTTCTTTTGAAGATAGTTCCGCTTTTCCTCAAAAATCTGGTAATGAAAATGGTTTTTTACGCCGTTGGCGAGAAAAAATCCATGCTCTCGCTTTCCAATCTCGGCGTAGTGGAACTGCCAAAGGAGGCAAAGCAATTCGTAGAGAGACTCGATTTCATATTGAGCGTCCAGTCCAAAGCGCCCTATAACGCGGGTGTTTTGAGTTATAACGGCGTGACCTATTTCAGTATTATAAGAGATATAATCGAGCCAAGACTTGAAATGGAATTTTACAAGGTGCTTCGTTCGCAGGGAATTCCCGTCAAGGTAGAAAGCAATCAAAAATAGAAAGGAAAAATAAATGTACTGTGTTAAATGCGGCGTAGAGCTTGCCGACAGCGAGCGCGCCTGTCCGCTTTGCAAAACCCCCGTATATTTTCCGGGCTTGCCGGAGGAAAGTGAAAAAAATTATCCTAAATTCGTATCCGCCAATGAAAAAATAAGTCCGAGAGGAGCCTACTTTATACTGTCGTTTCTCTTTGGTATTGCGGCGATTATTACGATAATGTGCGATTTTATGCTCAATGGCGAGGTGACTTGGGGCGGTTACGTAGTAGGCGGACTCCTTCTCACTTATACTGTAGTTCTTCTTCCTCTTTGGTTTAGAAGACGCAACCCTGCAATATTTGCCCCCGTTGATTTTTTAGCTGCAGGGATATATATATTTTATATAAATTACGCCCTCGGAGGCGATTGGTTCTGGAGCTTTGCCCTTCCTATAATTGGCGGAGCTGCCGCAATCGTATGCTCCACGCTTATAGTTCGCTATTACGTCCGCCGCGGTTTGCTTTATATAGTGGGCGGAGCGATAATTGCAAGCGGAGCGTTAACCGTACTTATCGAATGGCTGTTGAACGTGAATTTTGGACTTGCAGATAAGCTCGTTTGGTCATACTATCCGATGATAGCCCTCGTGCTTTTCGGAATAATGATAATCATTATCGCAATAGTAGAGCCCTTCCGCGAGTCGCTTCGCAAAATCTTTGCAATATAAAAAACGGAGATATCGAATTTTCTCGATATCTCCGTTTTTTACATATAATGGTCATTTTCGTTTTCACCCAAATACAGATGATAGGGTAAATGAGGGGATTTGGAGGGAAAATCTTCGTTCTGCGCCCCGAAGGCGTATAGACATACGCCGAGAGGAAGCAAACGGAGATAGAAAATGACTCTGAATTTTTTTGGAGAAATTCAGAAGAATTTCAACCTTGTTAATTTAACTACCTGCTTTTGTCATTTTCGTTTTCACCCAAATACACCATTTAGAATTAATCCCACTTGTCAACAGGCCCGATAACCCCGCTTGATATGTAAATACCGCACTTATCACAGTGAGAGTCCTCGTTTTTGTCAACGTGAGGAGCGAATTTCTGACATCCGTCGAAATCGCATTTGCAATCGTCGTCGTTGCTGACGTGAACAGTATGGCAATCATCCGTGCACTTGTCGCAGTACCCGTCGCCGTTTTCGTCAATATGATCGGGATAGCATACGATTTTCGCATTGCACCAAAGACAGTAATTTTCACCGTTATCATCTTTTACAACATTGTGATTAACGCACGGGACGTGTGCTTCACAGTTTGCTCTGTCACAGCACAGGTCGTGATTTTCGTCTACGTGAGACATACAAAATTCGCACCAATCGCAGACGCCGTTCCCGTCCTCATCAAAGTGAGAGCAGGGGAGGTTCGAGCCGCAATAGTCGCATTTTTGGTTGTGATTTTCGTCTTTATGGCTGTCGCAGGTGAGCTTTTCGCCGCATATATCACAGCGGAGGTTTGAATTTTCATCCTTATGGTCCTCACACTCATCCGAGTTGACAAAATTAAACATATCAAGGCATGACGAGAGAGAAAAAATCAGTAAAGAGCTTATAATCGCCGCCAGTACGAGTTTATAAAATTTAATCATTAATTACTCTCCTATAATTACTAGCCCTATTTTACACCATAGAACGCTCTATTTCAAGGCTTATTTGTAAATTTCCGAAAAACTGTTTAAAATACGCTGAAAAGGGCAGCTTGGGAATTTAAGCCCAGACTGCCCTTTCGCTCGAATTTATATTGAATTTATACAGTTCCCGTAACTCTGAGAACAGCAACGCCGGGAGTCGTTGTAATTACGCCGGTGGTCGCATCCTGATAATAAGTGGAGGCTGGGACGGTGATAGCGCCGGGCAGGGTGGAGAATACGCCTGTCGTCTCATCGTAGGTATATCCCGTTCCCTCAACCAGAGCCACGTCGTCAAGTGTCACGGTAATAGGGTTCAAAATCGGATTAAAGGTGTCGCTGACAATAAGGCTGTCTGTCGCGACGGTAGCGGTGTTACCCGTGTTCTGAATGATGAAGGTGTAGGTTAACTGACCGTTGTCGCTTACTACGGGCGGACATATCGCCTTTGCGATTGTGAGAACTGTGGTCTCTTCCGCAGGGAGAGTGGCGGTAGCGGTGATTTCTTCCGCAAGTCCCTCACCGGTCACCGTAGCCGTATTCGTTATAACGGAGCCGGGCGTTTGAAGAGTATATTCGTTAGTACGAGCTCTGTAAACAATAGTCACTGTATCTCCTGCGCCAACGGAAATTCCGTTAAAGACGAGAGGAGGGCCCGCAACTGCGGTGGGAGAAGCGCCGAGAATACCGTTGTTGTAAAGCAAAACAGAACCGTCAACATATTCGAGAGGATATACGGTCGTTGCGGTCGTTGCTCCAACAACGTAAGCGCCCAAATCATCTGTAAGAGTGACATTTGTGAGGGCAGAGCCGCTGTTAGTGAGCGTTATAATATAAGTCAACTCGTCGTTAGCGCCGTAACCGCTTGAATAGGCTGTTTTCGTAGCAGAAACGCCGATTTCAAGCTCTCCTGTCGTTATGTTGGAGTTGGTCAGCGCGCCGTTATAGGAAAGAGTTGCTTGATTAAAGAAGGTTGCCATTTTCTTTTCTCCTGTTTTTTCTCGTGAGGTGTATCTCACGGTAACAGTATATGAAAACGGCAACCTGTTGGTGTTATATACTCCTTGCTTTCGTGCAGGAGAGATAGATAATCTGACGCTTTTTGCTCATAGCCTTGATAATTGACAAAGCTCTCGCGAGCTTCTCGTCGTCAAAATAGGCAAATGGGTCGTCAAGTATGATAAACGGAGTCTCCTTTTCGTAAAGCGAATCAACCAAGGCGAACCTCATAGCGATGGCGTAGAGATCGCGAGTACCCTTGCTGTAAGCCTCGCTGTCTTTCGTCAAAGCGCCCTCGGTTTTCTTTACAGAAAAGCTTGTATCAATTTCGAGATTTTCATCCTCTCTCGTGATTAATTTCACGTAATCAAGAAAAGCCTCTTTGGTTTTTTTGAGGTATTTCGTCGTGAGATTTTGACCGCCCAGCTTCAAAAATTCCTTGGTTTTTTCTATCGTATTGTAGGTCGATACCGCCAAGGTCTCCTTGCGTTTTAATTCCTCGATATGCGCTCTGTATTCGTCCTCTTTTTCTATTTTCTCGTCATATTCCTCAATTTTGCGAGTGAGGAGCGCAAACTCGTTTCCGAGGGCCAAAATTTGCTCGTTGATAGACCCCGTGTCAAATTTTTGACCGATTTCCGCGGTATAATCGGGGGAAAGTACGCGGGATATATCTATGCGTTTTTCACTTATGAAGTATTCAATATCGTCGGTGTCTCTGCGAATCGCCTCTTTTATGGAATCATAATCGTAGAGCCTTTCCTTAATTTCGGCAAGTGCATTTTCACGGCTTGAAACGGGGAAGAGCGAGATGAATTTCGTAATCTCCTCGTTCAAGCTTTCATAACGGCTTTTTTGCTCCAAATACTCCTTTTCGTAGACGCCCATTGTCACCTGTCTTTTGACTATATCAAGCTCCAACTCCGAAAGCCTGTCGGAGAAGGATTTTTTCGCGTCGGTGTTTTGAGAGTCTAAGAACTCCTCGATTTCCCCTGCAAGCTCTTTTTCTTTCGTTTTGAGCTCGTAAAATTCTTTTTCCTGATTTGATATGCCCGTCATCATAGAATTGTAAAGGTCGAGATTCGATTTGATTTCAAATAGACTGTGCAGAGGATTTTTTCTGTCCGCAGAGCCTATCAAATACTTGGAAATAAACGCTTTGATTTCCTCGCCTTCGCTGTTTTTAGAAACGAAAAACATAATGAAGAAGGGGAGCGAAAGCGCCGCACTCACCGCCAAAATCGGCTTGACCAGATAAAGCGCTCCGCCTAAAACCAAAAGACAGAGAGCGATTATCAAAAGCGCGTTCTTGCGAGCTCCGTTTTTAGCCTGCGCGCTTATAAGCTCAATTTGCTTTTTAATCTGCTTTTCCTCGGGCGCTTCGCTTGGGAAGAATCTTTTTGCGTTTTCTCTCTGAACTGCAATAGAGTCTTCTTTTGCCTTTATGGAATGGCTTAATTGCTCAATTTCTTTGGCAACAGCCTTGTAATGATTGATTTCGTCCTGTCCTACGGACTCGTTCCTTAGGTCAAATCCGATTTTGTTTTTCAGCGAATCTGCAATTCTTTCGTATTCCGCGCTTGCAACCACTATGTCTTGAAGCTCGCGGTTAGTTGGGGTATGATTTTTAAAAAATCTGCCGATTTCTTCTGCCTTTTCTTTTTCTTTATTAAGAATTTCGAGCTTGTCGAGGTAAATTTTTTCGTTATTTCTCTGTATTTCTCGCTCGCTGAACAGTTCGTTTTCGCGGTCGTATTTTCTCTTTTCAGCCTTTGCTGCATTGAGTCTTTTGCCGATTTGCTCTCTTTGAAGCAAAAGGCTGTCGCGTTCCTCTTTTTTTCTCTGAATATCGTTGATTTTTCCTGCATATTCGGAAATAGAGTCTCGCAAATCGTAAATTTCACCGCTTCCGCCTTTTTTGTGGTAGAATTTCCTGTCCGCCTCGAGTATCGCAAGGGCTTCGTCAAGACCGCCAATGTCGGAGTCGGTGTCAGTGAGGTCGGAAAGCTTTGCAGCTATGCTCTTATTCTCGTTTTTTCCGGAAAGGTTGTTCTCGGATAGAAAGAGAGTCCTCTCAAAACCGTCTGCGTCTATTCCGAAAATTTCTTCGCCGATTCTTTCGGAAAAATCATCAGAGGAAAGTCCGGTTTCCAAATCATACAATGCAAACAGGTCGTCTGCGGCCTTATTCGCAAAGGTGCGTTCTATCTTGTATTTTTTGTTTTCGGTAAGGAAGGTGAGAGAACCGCGGCAAACCGAATTATCCCAAGGGAGGTAGTGTTTTCTGTCATTTTCCGCAAGCTTTATCTTTCTCGTATCGTCAAGTCCGTAAAACATCGCCTTGATAAACACGGTTAAGGTAGTCTTTCCCGCGCCGTTTTCACGCACAAGAGAGCAAAGTCCTTCCGGAAATTTGCAGTGAAAATTCTTCAAAACGCCGAAATTTTCAATATAACATTCACAAAGCCTCATCGCTCTCTCCTATCTTTTTATCTTCTCGCCCATAAGGGCTCTCAGACCGCATTCGATAATTGAGGATTTTTCTCCCTCGCTTAAGTTTTCGTCAGCCATAACGAGTCTCACAAATTCGCCCTTTAACGATTTGTCCAAGGCGTAGTCCTCGACGTTGATTTTGAGCTTTGATTCGTCCCTCACCTCGAAATAGTAAAACCTGTCGGCAAAGA
The DNA here is from genome assembly GCA_045605265.1 of Eubacteriales bacterium. Classification (GTDB taxonomy): domain Bacteria; phylum Bacillota; class Clostridia; order Oscillospirales; family CAG-272; genus UBA1740. The sequence goes on from JAZUPQ010000043.1 coordinate 10,021, forward strand.
ACCCTTCAAGCAAGGCCGTGTCTCTGTCGAGGTCGGCAGGGTGCTCACCCGTGAGAACTACTCTTACAAGGTCGTCGCGACTTGCGCGGCTCACGCTGTGCTCGATAAGCCTTTCAAGCTCGTATTGAGTGGCAGCCTTTGAAATATCTACCTCAATGGAAAAGAGTGTGCGCGATGCGCGCTTTTTGAAGGAGTATGACGCTCCGTTTTTGTCAATATCCAAAACTACGTAGCCCTTCGCACCCGTCTCGTCAAAGCCGCGCCCTTCGGGAGTACCGCAATAAACCGCGCAGAGTCTATCGTTGATTTTTTTCTCGGAAAAAGAATGATAATGTCCGAGAGCCATATAATCACATCTTAATTTTGCTATATCCTTAACGCCTATAACTCCGCCCTCGTCACTGTAATCGCGCAGCTCGCCGTGGAGCGCAACAATCGAGGGTTTGCTCTCGTCAAGGCTTAAATATGTAAACATATCTTTGCAAGTTTTGGCTTTTCCAACTATTTGAACGCCCATAAAATCGAAATAAGTCCATTCGTCTCCAAACACCTTCAAGTTGCTTGGCAGCTCTCTTTCGCACTTTGCGAGAGCGTCTTTTTCATGATTTCCCGGCAGGTAGAAAAAGGTGATTTCATCGGCTCTTTCAATAGTAGAAATAACGGTGTTCAGCGCCTTTGATGAAATTCTCTCGCTGTCAAAAAGGTCACCTGAAATTATAATTCCGTCTGCTCCCAAAGCCATAGCCTCGCTTGTAAGGGAGCGAAACGAGAGCAGGAGCTCGTCCTTTCTTTCTCTTGTTTTGGCAGGGGGAAGGTGGCTGTTCAGGGGAGAGTTGATATGTAAATCCGAGGTGTGTATAAATCTCATAATTATAAGCCTCCTGTTTTTTTGTACTGAGTTGGCGTTTTGGAATATTTTGCAGTGAAAACCTTTGCAAAATATGATTGGTCGTAAAAGCCCGTTTTCTCCGCAACCTCGCCGATAGAGTATTTGTTAGTCGATAACAGCTCCTTGGCTCTTTCGAGTCTTACGTGAGTTATGAACTCGTTTACCGTCATTGAAAACTCCTTTTTAAAGGCTGCGGTGAGTGTGGATTTTGAGCAGGAAACCTGCTCGCAAATATCTTCAATCGTCAGCTTGGATTTCAAATTAAGCTCGATATATAATTTCGCGTTTTGAGCCACTCCCCGTCTCTCGACCTGAACGGCGTTGGAGAGGGTGAGATAACTTGCGCAGATAGTCATAATCTTCATATATGATTTTATCAGTTCGCTTTTTACCTTCGGAGTTTGACTGTATAATTCTTTAAGCGCGGTATCATTTTGATGGGTAAATTCTGTTTTTTCGTGAATAAGCGGAAATTCCTTATCGCTTATAATCTGTCCCATCATCAAAAAGCCCGTCAAAACTCCGAAATTATAGAGCGGGCTTACTGCTTCCGTCAACCCGTGAGGGCAGGTATAAATGATTGCCTCTCGGTTTTCAAGAGCGCTTTTAAAGGCGGATTTGTCGCACTCTATGCACCTTGCTCTGAGGACTTTGTTTTTTTGAAGATAGGCGCAAAACGGCAGCTTTTCATCCGGATAAGCGCAGATTTCGTTAAAATGCTCGTCGTGGAGCGAAATTCTGAACCCCGTCACGTTATGCAGCTCTCGTAGCACGGAAATAATTTCTTCTTGCATTACAGTTCCCATTTCCTGTCGGTATAATAACATAAAAAATATTCGTTTCTACCTAACATTGTACTATTTTCCCTTGAAAATGTCAATAGCTTCGTGTATAATTCTACTGTCTTTTTCTAAAAGGAAAACCAAAATGCAAAATATTTTGTGATTCTTGACTTTTTGTGAAATATATGTTATACTAATTTTTGGCACATTAAACAAATTCTTTATCTGAGAGGTATATATGTTAAATAAGGACTTCGAAACAGCCCGAAATTTTCAAATAAGCGGTGAGTTTTTAAATTCCGTTCCGTACGGTTCGGGACACATTAATGACACCAAGCTTCTTACTATGACAGACGGAAGACAGTATGTTTTGCAGAGAATAAACAAAAATGTGTTCAAAGATCCTGTTTCTCTTATGGAAAATTATACTTCCGTCACGGATTATCTCCGCGCTGAAATAATCGCAAACGGAGGAGATCCCGACAGAGAAACGCTGAACGTAATTAAAACGAAGAGCGGTGAGAACTGCTTTAAAGACGCGAATGGAGAATATTGGCGTTTGCTCATTTTCGTTACAAACTCTATGAGCTATGATAAGGTTGAAAGGCCTGAGCAGTTTTACAGCAGCGCAGTTGCATTCGGCAATTTTCAGTACATGCTGAGAAATTATCCTGCAGATACTCTCGTGGAGACTATACCGAATTTCCACAACACACCCGACCGACTTGAAAAATTCAAGGCAGCGGTTGAGGCTGACGTTTGCGGCAGAACGGCTTCGGTAAAGGACGAGATAGATTTCGTTCTTGCAAGAAGCGAGTTTGCAAGCGCTCTTGAAAATGCTCACGCAGAGGGCAGACTTCCGCTCCGCGTAACCCATAACGATACTAAACTCAACAACATACTCTTTGACAATGAAACTCACGAAGCGCTTTGCGTTATCGACCTTGATACGATTATGCCGGGCTATTCCGTAAACGATTTCGGCGACTCCATAAGATTTGGAGCAACTACCGCCCTTGAGGATGAGGCTGATCTTTCAAAGGTAAACTTTGATATCTCTCTTTACGAGCTGTATGTGAAAGGCTTTATAGAGGGCGCAAAGGGCGGACTCACAGAGGGAGAGCTTGAGCTTTTGCCGTACGGAGCAATAATGATGACCTTTGAGTGCGGAATGCGTTTCTTAACCGACTATTTGAGCGGAGATACATATTTCAAAATTCATCGCGAGGGGCACAATCTCGATCGCGCCCGCAACCAGTTTAAGCTCGTATCGGATATGGAAGCGAGCCTTGATGAAATGAAGCAAATCGTCAAAAAATATAAATAAACAGAAAAAGTGGATTCGCAGGAATCCACTTTTTTGTTACGCGATGTAGGCCTTTGCTATCCTCATATCCATCCTGGGTCTGTCGGAAGCGTCCGTCGGAACAGCCGCGATTTCATCAACGACATCCATTCCCGAGACGACCTTGCCGAATGCGGCGTAAGAGCCGTCAAGGTGTGGGGCATCGGCATGCATAATGAAAAACTGACTGGAAGCGGAATTGGGATTGTAGGAGCGGGCCATAGAAATAACGCCTCTCGTGTGCTTTAAGTCGTTCTTGTAGCCGTTCATAGCGAACTCACCGACGATGTTCTCATCAGCTCCGCCCATTCCGTTGCCGAGGGGGTCTCCGCCTTGAATCATAAAACCGGGAATTACTCTGTGAAAAATGAGTCCGTTATAAAATCCCTCGCTCACCAGCTTTTCAAAGTTTTTCACTGTAATGGGCGCGACTTCGGGGTAAAGTTCAATCTCGATTTTTCCGCCGTACTCCATTTCAAAAACTACCATTTTAAAAACCTCTCTTTGTTATAATTTTATAGTAAAATGTCTATAATTATCTTGTGGGGGGTGAATTTTTTGAATAAAGAAAAAATTGAATATTTCGCCTGCTTAACCGTAGCAAGCTTTGGCGTGGTTGCAGGCGTATATATTTTTGCAAAATATATTTTCCTTGCGGTTTTGCCTTTTTTGATAGGTTGGACTGTTGCGTTTTCTGTCAGACCTCTTGCGCAAAAGATTGCAAAAATAACCAAGCTTTCCCTTAAGGTCGTAAGCGCCATAATAGGCGCGGTCTCAATAATTTGTATACTGACATTACTTATCGGAACTTTGATTTACGCTCTTGGCGAGGCTTGGAATTTCATATCCGACCTGAAAGAAAACAATAAAATTCTGGAAATACTTAAAAAAATGCTCAATCCCATTGAAAATATATTCGGGGAACTTGAGGGCGGTGAAGAGCTGAAATCCCAAATAAGCGGAGCAATCAGCAACGCGGTAAGCTCCTCGCTTGGTAAAATCGTCGTGTTTTTGACAGGATTCGTCTCGTCTGTTCCGAGGGTAATTTTGTTCGTAATCGTCACCTCGATTGCAACGATTTACTTTTGTCTGGATTTGGAAATCGTAAATAAAACCGTCAAAAAGCTCCTTCCCGCAAAAATACAAAAAAATCTTTCGGAAATGAAAAATATAACTATAAATACCCTGTTAAAGTATCTTCGCTCCTATGCGATTTTAATGCTGATAACGTTTTTAACAATGGTTTTCGGATTTTTGATTATGCGAATACCGTTTGCAATCTTGCTTGGATTTTTAGTTGCCCTGCTTGATGCCTTGCCACTTATAGGGGTTGGAACAATACTCATACCGTGGGGAATTTTTGAGATTATATTCGGCTCTCTGCCGCGGGGAATAGGGCTACTCGTTCTGTTTTTAATAAGCTGGGTTGCAAGACAGTTTTTAGAGCCGAGAATTGTAGGCAAAAACGTCGGGATACACCCCATTTTAAGTCTTGTTTTAATCTATCTCGGGTGTACTTTCTTCGGGGTGATGGGATTGATTTTAGTTCCCGTAAGCGCAATTATCGTAAAGATAATATATGAAGAAAGGCTCAAAGAAATATAATTTTCCCGCCGTCGAAAAGAAGCTCGTCCGAGAGAGCGACGCTCTTCATATTGCATTCTGTAATAGCCTCGTTTATTATAGCGAAATCACGGTGAGTCTCGGGATTGCCCAAAAAATATACCGTATCGTCAACCACGCCCGAAGCGCCGCCTATAAATCCGTACTTCCTTTCGGGTAAAATTATGTCATTATTGCTTATTTTGTAAACTTTTATGTTCAAATTTGTCAAAATTTGCGCCATTCCGTTGTCAGAGGTGATTACGCAATTATCGTTAAGCTTGAGAACTGTACAGGCGGGATAGCCCTGATTTGAGTGAACGATTTTTAAATTTTTTTCCTTGGCGTAATTAATAATCGCCCCGGAAGCAGTGTCTGATTTGCATATCAGATATCCGCCTATAACAAGAGCGTTATAAATACAGTCAAAGGGATATTTGCCGCTTTGCTCATCGTCTGAAAAAACGAATTTTATATCCTTGCATCGCTCTCTTAAATCGCTGAACAGCCACGGCGCCTCTTTGCTGAAATCACAGGAGGTTATCAAGGTATTTTGATTGTAAAACATCAGTATGTCGGGGTGAGAGCAGACGTCCTTTGAAAGTCTCTTGCTTTCGGGAATTCTGATAGGGTAGAAGCCCAAGAGCAGCAGTTTTTTTTCTATTTTTTCGCTAACGCGCCCGTCGATTAAAGCAACCTTCATATATTTCCTCGTTTATTATAGAAATAAAAAAACTCCGCGAAAACAAAGCGGAGTTTTTTGAACATTATGCACGCTCAATCTTTCCTGAACGAAGGCAACGGGAGCAAACATACACAGAGCAGTTTGTGCCGTCTACAACGGCCTTAACCTTGCGGATGTTGGGCTTCCAAGTTCTGTTTGTCTTACGGTTGGAGTGGGAAACATTGTGTCCAAAAACAACACCCTTACCGCATACGCTACACTTAGCCATTTTATACCTCCTAAAAACTTGCCGCTAACGACAATCCATAAATCAACGCATATTATTCTAACATATCTAAACGAAAAAAGCAAGTCTTTTTTGAAAAAAAATATTTTTTTTTTAAAAAGCGCCATTCCCCTCTGAAAACCGCCGCGCGAAATTACACAACCCTCAAAAAAATCTGAAAGTCCAACAACCTTTCACACGGCGGATTTATTCAAAAAGGACTGCGCTTTTAAAATAAAATCGCAGTCCTTCTCTGGTGGAAACGGGTGGGCTCGAACCACTGACCCCCTGCATGTCAAGCAGGTACTCTAACCAACTGAGCTACGCTTCCGTTACGCATCTATTATACAGTATTAAAATCTGTTTGTCAATGTTTTTTACACATCTTTGTTTATATCCTAAATAAATCAAGCCGCAGGCTTGTATATCATCCGCACCTTGTTGCGTTATATCATCAAAACGCAGTTTTGTATATCATCATTGCGAAAGCATTGTATATCATCAAGCCGCAGGGAATACAC
>JAZUPQ010000044.1:0-2477 GCA_045605265.1 Eubacteriales bacterium
AGTATTCTTTTGTATGACATAACAAAGACAGTCCTTTCGTATTATTTTGTGAACCCTTAAAAAAAGATACGTATATTTTAGCACAACAAAAAACGATTTGCAATAGGTTTATGAAAAATTGTATAAAAATTTCATTTCTCGTAAAACTAAACGCAAAAAAGAGGTAGCGCGGTGAGTAGATTTTCAAAAATTTCTATTGCTTTTTTCGGCATTTCGCTCCTTCTTTTTTTCATTTCCTTCAATTCTGAAATTGCGTATTTTTTAAACTCCACTGTCTGTGATTTTTTTCGCAAAGCTCTGAATAAAATTACAAGCATTATCCCTTTTTCGCTGTTCGAATTCGCGATAATTTTTTCTCCTGTTCTATGTTTTTTGTGTATTAGACATACGCTAAAATGGGGGCTTGTTGATATAATTTCGCTTTTTCTTTGCTTTGCTTCGCTATATTTTTTATCTCTTGGAATCGCTTATAATTCAAAAACCGACTTGACAGACGGCACTCCCGTTTGCGAAGAAGAAATGATTTGCGCAGCCTATAATCTTGCTGAAAAGGTGAGTTTTTACAATGCCGAAAGAGAGAATTTTTCTCTCCTTAAAAAAGAAATTCCCGGAGTGAAAAACGTCGTTTTTTCGGGTGTTTTAACAAGACTCAGAATACTTGGACTCTATTCTTATCCGAGCTCCGAAATTAATATCAACCGTTTTCTGCCCGACTATATCTACTGCTTTACGGTTTTTCACGAGTTATCACATCTTGACGGTTATGCCAGAGACGGTGAGGCAAATCTCAATGCGTTTATAGTCCTAACTGGATCTGAGAATGACTTTTTCAAATATAGCGCAAGCCTTTATGCCCTTGAATTTTTGCTATCGGATATCTATAAATTTTCGACGGAGGAGTATTTCAAAATTCTGAATACCATTCCCAAAGAGGCAAGAGAAGATATGAGGGAATATTCCGCTCTTTTGGCAAAATACCCCGAAATAAAGCTGTCGGGTAAAATTAACAGCGGCGTCCACCAAATTTTAGATAAATCCTCCTACTCGGATTTTTCCAGACTTGTAACCCTGCGACTGAATACGCCATAAAATGTCTATATACAGAAAAGGTGGTTTTTATGTCAATACTTCGGGTCAAAGGAAATGAAAAGCTTAAAGGAGAGGTGAATGTCAGCGGCTCTAAAAACGCCGCCCTGCCGATAATTTTTTCAACCCTTGTAATTGAAGGGGTATCGGTTATAAAAAACGTTCCCAATATCAGCGACGTTGAGGTGGCGCTCAAACTTATAGCTCAGCAGGGCGCGGTTGTAATCAGGGGCAAAAACTCGGTTACAATCGATACAAGGCAGGTAAAATACAGTCCTCCCGCCTCTGAAATTTCTTCCCAAATCCGAGCTTCTACTTATCTTATGGGAGCTTGTCTTGCGCGTTTCGGCGTCGCCGGTATATCGGAGTTTGGCGGTTGCAATTTTTCCAAAAGACCGATAGATATGCACCTGTATGCCGCAACTCGTCTTGGGGCTACGGTTGGAGAGGGCAAATTATCTGCGACTCAGCTTTTAGGCAATGATATTTATTTTGACAAAATTTCGGTGGGCGCAACGGTAAACGCCATCATAATGGCAAGTCGAGCCAAAGGCGTGAGTCGAATTTTCAACCCCGCGATTGAGCCCCACGTTACCTCGCTGATTGCATTTTTACGGAAAGCGGGTATAAAAATAGAAACGCGCGCGAGTATGATAGCGGTGCACGGAGGAGCGCCTGTGAGCGCTACTGTGAAAATCATTCCCGATATGATAGAGGCAGGGACTTACATAGCCCTATCGCTTTTGACGGATTCGGATTTGAAAATATGCGGTATAAACCGCTCTCACCTAGCTTCCTTTATATATCCGCTTGTTGAGGCGGGAGCGATTTTTGAGTTCGAACGAGATAGTGTCAGAGTAAAGGGAAGAATAAGCGATAAAATCAAAGTGGAAACCGCGCCGTATCCCGGCTTCCCGACCGACCTTCAACCTATATTTGCTCCGCTGATGTTGAAATTTAACGGCGGAGAGATAGTAGACACCGTCTGGCGCGAGCGCTTCGGATATCTGAACGAACTGAAAAAAATCGGCGCGAAGTTCACTCGCGCCGAAAACAAAGCAATCCTTGAAAAATCAAATCTACATAGCGGAAAAGCGACTGCCCCCGACCTTCGCGGAGGAGCAAGTCTGCTTTTGAGCGCGCTTTCAACAGAGGGGGAAAGTATAATAGAAAATGCCGAAATTATAAGTCGCGGCTATGAAAATTTGAGTGAAAAACTAAGTAAAATCGGCTTTTTTGCCGAATTCGCAAAATAGAATTATCTTCTCCGTCTTTTAGGTCTTGCAATATAAGCAACCACAATGCTTGATAAAGTGAAAATTGCGATGTTTATCAAAATTGATACGGAAATTTTGCCCTTTGAAACAATCAGACCTAAAGTCGGATCGTAG
>JAZUPQ010000045.1:0-7103 GCA_045605265.1 Eubacteriales bacterium
GGATTATGCAGACGACCTTAAAACAGGAAAATATAACCCGTACGTCCTTTTGTACGAAGGCGCACAGCTCACAGCGGAAAATAAACAGTCAATCAAAAACGCCCTCTATTACGAATGTACAATGATGGAAAAGGCGGTAGACCTTTTCCCCTTTGGAACAAGGCTTACAATCGAAAACATAATAAAAAATATTATTTATATCGGACTTCCAAAAAGAATTGAGTTTTTGGAGGAAGATGCAGATAAGGAGAAAAAATGAGAGACCCTTATGTAGTTCTTGGTGTTAGCAGAAATGCCACCGATGAAGAAATTAAAAACGCTTACCGCGAGCTTGCGAGAAAGTATCATCCCGACAACTATAAGGACGATAACCCTCTTAAAGAGCTTGCGGAGGATAAAATGCAGGAAATCAACTCCGCCTACGATGAAATTCAAAAAATGCGCGCCGGAAAGAGCAACTTTAGTAACAGCTCCGGCTATGACCATTCGTCGTCAGGCTACGACTATTCAAGCGGAGACTACGGAGAAATCAGAAGGAAAATTTCCAGTAAGAAATTTGCTGATGCGGAAAGGGACCTTTTCAATATTCCCGACGCGGAAAGAAATGCCGAGTGGCACTATCTTAATAGCGTAATTCTTATGCAGAAAAATCACATAAACGACGCTATGCGCGAGCTTGAAATTGCCTGCAATATGGACCCTTCAAATCTTGAATATCAAAGAGCGAAAGAGATGTTTAACAACACCGCCAACAGATACGGCTCAGGTTATTATTATCAACAGGGCAGACCTCGTACCTCAACCGACGACGCCTGCAACTGCTGTACAAATCTCTTGTGTCTCGACTGCCTTTGCGAGTGCTTGGGCGGAGACCTTATCCGCTGTATATGAAAAACACGAAAAAAATTACTCTTTCGGCTATGATGACGGCGCTCGGCGTCCTCATTATGTCTCTTGGCGCGGTTCTGGAAGTAATGGATTTATCGGCGTGTGCTCTTGCCTCTCTTTTTGTGGCGTTCGTATATATTGAAATAGGCTCGCCGTTTACTTGGCTGGTTTGGATTTGCACCTCTCTTCTGACATTTCTGTTTTTCCCCGGAAGCGCGCTTTGGTTTGAATACCTGATTGTTTTCGGACTTTACCCGATTTTAAAAGGGTATATCGAAAGATTGCCTCGAAAAATCTGGTGGCTTGTAAAAATTATATTTGGAAATATCGTAATTGTCGCTTTGATATTCGGCTTTAACTATATCACGGGCGCTCCGCTTTTTGCAACAGATAAAAAGATAATTGTTGCAGGACTCTACCTGCTTTTGAACGTTTGCTTCGTGCTTTACGATATTTTCCTTACCGTTTTGGTGCGTTACTATATGGACAAATTGCATCCGCGATTTAAAAGATTTTTGAAATAAGGACTTTGAAAATGACGAAAATAGGCTTTGTTTCGCTGGGTTGCTCAAAGAATCTGGTTGATACTGAACTTATGCTTCGCAGGCTTTACGATGCGGGTTATGAAATCACCCCCGAGGAGAGCGAAGCCGAAATAATTATTGTTAATACCTGTGGCTTTATCGAGAGCGCAAAACAGGAATCTATTGCAAACATTTTGGACGTTGCAGAACTGAAAAAATGGGGAAAATGTAAACATATAATTGCAACAGGCTGTCTTGTTGAGCGTTACAGAGAACAAGTAATGGAAGAACTTCCCGAGCTGGACGGCATACTTGGTATAGGCAGTATCTGTGATATAGCAGAAGCCTGCGACACCGTTACGAGAGGGGAAAAGTACTCCTCTTTCAGAGATAAAGAAAAGGCTTTGCTCGGCGGTGACAGAATACTCACAACCGAAGACTTTACCGCATACCTTAAAATAAGCGAGGGCTGTGATAACAAATGTACATACTGCGCTATCCCGCTTATTCGCGGTGCTCACCGTTCGCGGCCTATCGAGGATATTGTTAAAGAGGCTTGTGATTTGGAGAAGCTCGGAGTTAAGGAGCTGAATATCATCGCTCAGGATACCTCGCGCTACGGACTTGATATTTACGGTAAGTACGCCCTTGCCGACTTGGTTAAAGAAATTACCGCGAAAACCGATATTCCTTGGATTCGACTGCTTTATTGCTATCCCGATAAAATCACCGATGAGCTTATAGACGAGCTTGCAAATAATGATAGACTTTTGAAATATATGGATATTCCGATACAACATATTTCGGATAAAATTCTCAAATCAATGAACCGTCACGGTGACCGTAAGCTTATTTGCGAGACGGTTGAGAAGCTCCGCGCGAAAGTTCCGGGAATAGTTCTCCGCACAACCGCTATGGTGGGCTTTCCGGGAGAGAGCGAGGAGGACTTTGAAGAGCTCTGCCGTTACATAAAAGAGGCGAGATTTGACCGCTTTGGCGCGTTCACCTATTCCGCCGAGGAGGGTACGCCTGCCGCTGAATTTGAAAATCAAATAGACGAACAGACAAAGCAGGACAGATACGATGTAATAATGCAAACGCAGCTTACGATTACCGAGGAACAGAACGAGGCTAAAATCGGTCAAATTTTCGACACCTTGTGCGAAGGATTTGACACGGTAGGGGAGATATACTACGGACGAACCTACGCCGACGCTCCCGACATTGACGGAAGAATATACTTTAAATCAAAGAAAAAGATCAATAAAGGCGACATTGTTCGCGTCAAGGTTTTAGAGGCTCTTGACTACGACTTAGTCGGTGAAAGGGTGTAAAATGAAAAGCTTGAATACGCCTAACGTGCTATCATTAATAAGAGTTCTTTTGGTTCCCGTCTTTGTGGCAACACTCCTCTTTATGCGTGAAATTCCGATTTGGTGTTGCGTTTTACCTACGGTAATCTACGCAGTCACCGCTCTGACCGATATGCTGGACGGCAAAATTGCGAGAAAGTACAATCTCGTCACCGATTTTGGCAAATTTATCGACCCGCTGGCAGATAAGTTTATGGTCATTTCCTCTCAAATAGCAATCCTTGTATGGATGCTCTTAAACGGTGAGACGGCTCTCGCTCTGATTTTCGTTTGGGTAGTGGTTTTAATACTTTTCCGCGAGCTTGCAGTTACAAGTCTGAGGCTTGTAGTCGTAGGTAAAAGCGGTATAGTGGTTGCGGCGAGTATTTTTGGCAAAGTCAAAACCGTCAGCCAAATGCTCGGCACGGTAATAATCCTGCTTGAACCTCTGATTCCGTACTTCTCCGAAAACCATATTTTAAGTTATGTCGCTATGGGCGTTATGGCGTTTACTACAATCGCCTCCGGTATCGATTATCTGAAAGCCTATATGCCGCACATCGACAGCAACCGTTAAAAAAAGCGTTCCGAATTCGGAACGCTTTTTTATTGTCAGTTGTATTTATTAATCGTATCGATTATCATTTTGAGCTCAACCTTGAGCTGAGAAGGCGACATCTGCTTTCCGCCTTTAACCCAATCGACAAGAGTGTGGAGCGTGCCGCCCACAAGCATTGTTGAGATTGTGGAGAGCGAGGCGTGATAGGATTGACCAGCCTCTACCTGATTCTCTAAATGCTTTCTCGTGTCGGAGTAATTTTCCGATGCGGCGATATTGAACATCGCTGTTGAGGCGTTGCTTTTGCAAATGTTGTTAATTATGTCTGTATGTTGGTCGAAAAAGTCTACGAGCGACATCGCGTATTCGGAAAAATATTCAAGCTTTCCTCCCTTTCCGCTCTGCATCCATTCCTCGTCGAATTCCTGTCTTAAAGTAGAAACTATATACTTAAAGAAATCGTATTTGTCGTTGTAGTGCTTGTAGAAAGTAGCTCTGCGGATACCTGCGTTATCGCAGATATCGTTGACGGTAATGCTTTCAAAATCCCGTTTTGAAATCAAATCCATAAATGTCTCAACAAGCTTCGCTTTCGTCTTAATTATACGAGCGTCGATTTTTTTTGCCATAGTAGATTCACCCCTAATAATTTGCTAAAACAATTCTACATTAAACCCACTGCTTTGTCAAGTCAAAAAGAAAGGACAAAATGTAAAAAAATCTTGAAATTTTTCGTATCGTATTATATAATATTGATAGAAAAATCAATCAGGAGGAATTATGTTAGATAAAAGACTTGTAGAAGAAATTCTCGGTATCGCCGTGTCGAGCGGCGCGGATTTTGCCGAGGTGTATTTTGAAAACACGAGAAACGGTACAATAAGGCTTTTAGCGGGCGCTATCGACTCGGTTTCCGACAATACCGTATCCGGAGTGGGAATACGTGCCTTCCTTGGCACGAAAACGGTCTACGCATCCACCTCGGATATTTCGAGAGACGGACTTGTAAAGTGTGCAAAAAGCGTTGCCTTGGCTGTGGGAGAATGTAAGGCCGCAGCCTCTGTACGCCTTACCGAGAGGATATTTCCCAACATCCACCCGGTAAAAATTTCACCGACCACCGCGGATTTGAAAATCAAATGCGACGCGCTCAAAGAGGCTTGCTCCGCCGCCGCAGACTATGACAGCCGCATAAGTCAGGTTGTCGGTACTCTGTTGACTGTGGACCACACGATTTTGATAGCCAACACCGATGGACTTTACACCACCGACAGACATATAAGAACGAGGCTTAACGTCGATGCCACCGCCAGCGCGAACGGTGAAAACCAGCTTGGCTCTTCAAGACACGGCAGAGGCGTCGGACTTGAACTGTTCGACATCTATAAGCCCAAGGATTGCGGAATCGAGGCGGCAAAGCAGGCCGTTACCAACCTTACCGCCACCTATATAAAGGCGGGAACTATGCCCGTTGCTATCGAAAACGGATTCGGCGGAGTAATATTCCACGAGGCTTGCGGACATTCCTTGGAGGCAACGAGCGTTGGTATCGGTATGTCTCAAATGTGCGGAAAGCTCGGTCAGAAAATCGCAAATGAAAAGGTGACCGCCATCGACGACGGAACTATGCCAAACGCTTGGGGAAGCGTGAATATAGATGACGAGGGCAATCCAACGCAAAGAAATGTTCTCATAGAGAACGGCGTCCTCAAAAAATATATGGTAGACAGACTTGGCTCTCGCAGAATGGGTATGGAAATGACGGGTAACAGCCGTCGAGAGAGCTACCTATACGAGCCAACCTCCCGTATGACGAACACCTATATCGCTCCCGGAAACGACAAGAACGAGGATATTATCGCTTCAATAGAGTACGGATTATACGCAAAGAGTATGGGCGGCGGCTCTGTAAATCCGCTTACAGGCGCGTTTAATTTCGCGGTTAACGAAGGTTACGTAATCAGAAAAGGTAAGATTTGCGAGGCTGTACGTGGCGCGTCGCTTGTCGGCACGGGCTCACAGATTTTGCAGGATATTGATATGGTAGGCACGGATATGCTCACAGGGCAGGGAATGTGCGGCAGTTCAAGCGGCAGTATTCCGACCGACGTTGGACAACCGCTTATTCGCGTAAGAAATATCACTGTGGGAGGTAGATAAAATGGATTTCAAAATTTTAAAAGAAACGGTAGCAAACGAATGTTTATCCCTCGGTGTTTCCGAATATGAAATTTACTTTGAAAACAGCGAAAGCACAAGCGTGGAAATGCTTAAAGACGATATCTCTGGCTTTTCCTCGAACACCAGCGCGGGTATCTGCCTCAGACTCTTGAAGGACGGTAAAATGGGCTACGCATCAAGCGAACTTCTCACCCAAGATGAAATGCGCGAGCTTGTATACCGCGCTATCGAGAATGCAAAAAACACCGAAAAAGAGGATACGGTAGGAATTTATCAAGGCTCAAAAGAATATAAGCCTTGTAAAAACGGAAACGAAAATAAACCTCTTGAAACTGCCGAAATCAAAGAAATTGCAAGAAAATTGCAAACAAAACTTTACAAATATAGCGAAAAAATAGTGGACGGCACTCAAAGCCTTGCGGCTTGCGGCGAGCGTGAAGTCCGCATCGTCAACTCGCACGGACTCGACCTCTCTCGCAGAGTTTCCACAAATCTCATAATGGCGCAAGCGGCGGTTTGTGAAAACGGAGAAAACGAGTCGAACTATTGCGTTAAAGAATATAAAAAGGGTGACTCTCTTGACGCGGTTGTCAAGGAGGCGACGGACGGCGCGCTTTCAAAAATCGGTGCTAAAAGCGTAGGAAGCGGAAAATATCCGACCGTCATCAGCGGAAAGCAAATGCGTGCTCTGCTGTCGGTTTATTCCTCTGTTTTCAACGCGAGAAACGTCCAAATGGGAATGTCGCTTTTGAGGGGCAGACTCGGTGAAAAGATAGCCGCGGATTGCGTAACCCTTACCGATGATGCGGATAGAAATTCCGCCTCGGTGCATTTTGATGCCGAAGGCGTTGCAACCTATCGCAAGAGCGTGATTGAAAACGGTATTTTAAAAACCTTCCTTCACAATCGCGAAACCGCTCTTAAAGACGGTGTAGAGACTACCGCCAACGCCAGCAAGAGCAGTTATGCTTCTCCCGTAGGAATAAGCCCCTACGTCTTTTGCATTGAAGCGGGCTCGCTCACTCTTGACGAGTTGTTTGCAAAGGCAAGTGACGGCGTTTATATAACCGAGCTTAAAGGTCTCCACGCGGGTGCAAACGCGGTCACGGGCGATTTCTCTCTCGAATGTGGCGGATATCTGATTAAAAACGGCAAAAGGGCCGACGCAATCAAGTCCTTCACCGTAGCGGGCAACTTTTTCGAGCTTTTAATGAATATTGATTCTCTCTCAAACGATTTGCAAATTTCCGCCTCGCAAGGCGGCTTCACTACCTTCGGTTCACCCGACGTGCTTCTCAAAGAAGCGAGCATTGCCGGTAAATGAGCCGTTAAAAAGGGCTGACGCTATGTCAGCCCTTTTATTACGGCACTTGTATTACGTGCAAAAATACGATAAAATAAAGAAAAGCCGAGCTAAAAACGAATATGCAACTGTTGCTATGACCAAGTATTACGATGGAACAGAAGAACCTACATTGCCGATCAACCTTGGTACACACTCAATTTATTTTTACGCTGAATAGCATTCTGCCCTCGTTCCGAAATGGAGCGAGGGCCTTTTTTGCAAAAGTAACAAGTCGGATCGTAGCCATGTCGTTC
>JAZUPQ010000046.1:0-20083 GCA_045605265.1 Eubacteriales bacterium
AACTTTAACAGTGCAAATGCATGCGCAAAGGAAATTTGCAACGAAGGGGGAATTGCCAAAGCATATTCTTGTAATGTTCTTGATAAATCAATTTGCTACGAAGTAGCAGAAGAGGTACAAAAAGAACTTGGAAAATGCGATATTCTCATTAACGGTGCAGGTGGAAACAATCCCAAAGCGACAACCGACAAAGAGTATTTTGAAATGGGAGACATCGACGGAGATACAAAGAGCTTCTTCGACTTGGACGAAAACGGTGTTGGCTTTGTGTTTAATCTCAATTTCCTTGGAACACTTATTCCGACACAGGCTTTTGCAAGGCAGATGGTTGGCAGAGAGGGGTGTAATATTCTCAACATTTCGTCTATGAATGCATACACACCTCTTACAAAAATTCCCGCATATTCAGGCGCAAAAGCAGCCATATCGAACTTTACACAATGGCTTGCGGTACATTTTTCCAAGGTGGGAATTCGTGTAAATGCTATTGCACCAGGTTTTTTCTCAACTCAACAAAATGCAAAACTACTTTGGAATGAGGACGGAACTCCGACAGCCAGAACAGGTAAGATTTTATCTGCTACCCCAATGGGTAGATTTGGAGAAAGTGAAGAACTGGAAGGCGGACTTTTGTTCCTGATTAATGAAAAAGCTGCAGGGTTTATCACGGGAGTTGTGCTTCCGATAGATGGCGGTTTTTCGGCATATTCTGGAGTATAATATAGAGCAGAAAATTCAAACAACAAAGAGGATTTCGGTGTTTTGAAGTCCTCTTTTGTTTGTTCATAAAAATTTTTCTTGATTTTTCCAAAGTCGTATTATATAATAAAAGTAGATAAAAAGAAATTTTTAGGAGGCTTTCATGAAAAAGTTTTTATCGCTAATAATTTGTTTATTTCTATTAGTATTTTCCCTCACTTCGTGCGATATCATTGCGGAGTTTTTAGACAATTCGCTTCACCAACACGAGTACCCTGACCAGTGGATGTATGACGACACACACCACTGGCTTGAATGTGATTGCGGCGACATTATAAACAGCTTTGCACATACCGGAGGAACTGCAACTGCAACAGAAGCAGCTGTCTGTGAAATTTGCGGGCAAAAATACGGTGAAAAGTTAGCTAACGGAAACGACACGAATACTGATAACAGCGACACTAATAACGACAACAATAATGGTAATTCAAATATCGGTGACGTGACTGCTAACAAAAAGACCTTCACAGATAAACTTACAGACAACGGACCGATGACAGAAAGCGCATTGGTTTCAATAGGTAATCCTAAGGTACTTGTTATTCCGGTAAACCTTGATAGCGCGTACAAATCCCAAAGCATACTCGACGACATTAATACTGCTTTTACAGGCACTTCAGTTCAGACGGGATGGGAGAGTGTAAACAGCTACTACCAAAAGGCTTCTTATGGCAGATTAAATATAGAATTCGAAGTTTTGAATGAGTGGTTCACCCCCAGATACAATGAAACATACTATCTTAACTATTACAATGAAGATACGGGCGATGACGGTAGTGCGTTGCTTTTGGAGGAAGCGATTACCTATTACGATTCTAGAATTGACTTTTCAGACTATGATAGCGATGGAGACGATATAGTTGATGCTGTATGGCTTGTATATAACTGTCCTGTTGACTATGATAGTGATGATACAATTTATTGGGCATATCAAAGCTGGTACTTGGGTGACAAAGTCTGTGATCAAATGGAATTTTACTACTACGCTTTTGCAGGCATTGACTTTATGTACGAAGTAGATACTGCATATCCTAACGAGCATATAGCTGTTGATGCGCATACATACATTCACGAAACAGGACATCTGTTGGGACTTGATGATTACTACGACTACGATACAAGTCCATCGGTTGGCGTATATGGTGGTTTGTATATGGCGGATATGATGGACGGAAATATTGGTGATCACAATTCGGCGAGTAAACTTCTTCTCGGTTGGATTGATCCAATCGTAATAAGCGGTTCGAAGGGAAGTATTGATATTGAACTCGACTCGTTTACAACCTCAGGACAAGTGATATTGATTTCAAGCCACAATATAGACTCTATATATGATGAATATTTCCTAATTGAATTTTACACAAATGAAGGTCTTAATGAAAATGACCAGCCTGTATATTCAACTAACGGAAGTGAGATATACGGAGTAAGAATTCTACACGTTGATGCAAGCATCTGCTATGATAAAGACGGTGAGGTTACAACAAATCCGGGCGGAGCATACGACACAGGCTTCAAATATGATAATTCCGACACAGAATATCTCTTTTTGGATACAATGTGTAAGGAGAATCCTTTGGATTACGACCTAGACTATGCTACCGAGGTAATTCTGTATACAGATTCTACTGTTGATTTTGGAAGAGATGTATATAGCGATTACGAATATCACGACGGTACCCCTCTCAACTTTATACTTGAAGTTTTGGAAATGGATAACGATACCGCAAGCCTAAGAATAACAATGAAATAATAAATTCGGCTGTGTGAAAACACAGCCCTTTTTATAGCATTACATAAATAGAGTTTGTATTACTTTTATCTGAATGATGAATTTTATTTGACATTACTTGATTTTTCGCCGTGAATAATATATAATTATATAAAGGACACTATTAGTGCTATATGGAGGTGCTTATGAAGAAAATTGTCATATTGATGCTGTTTTTGGTGATAGTTGTATTTTCATTCAGTTCCTGTGCTTTGCTTTTTCTGCCTCATTTTCATCTTTATGAGGAGGAGTGGTCTTATGACTACGGTCAGCACTGGAAAGAGTGCTTTTGTGAAGCTAAAACTGAGCTTGGCAATCACTGCGGCGGCATTTTCGATGAAAACGGAAAGGCAATTTGTGAGGTTTGCGGTATTGAATACGAGGAATTCGTTTTTGATAACGACGAAGACGATTCCGATGATAGCGATGTGAACAATGCTGATGACGATAAAAACGAGGAAGAAAATTATATTGTTCTGGACTCTCCCGTCGTTAGCGTATCCAGCGAAGGCCTTGCAACTTGGGACAGCGTTGAAGGCGCATTATATTACATTTACAAGATTAATTACGGAACTGCTACGATGACATCAAAGTGTCAGGTGCAGCTTTCAAACGGAGACGTGTTCGAAGTTTTAGCATTTACAAACGCCGAGGGATATGCAAGGAGCCAATATTCAAGCCCCGTTACATACCTCGCGAAAAATGCTTTACCAACTCCTGTTGTGGAGGTAAGTGACAATGGTCTTGTAACTTGGAACGCTATTAAAAATGCCATTTGTTACGAATATAAAATCAATAATGGCACAGCGGTGAGAACAGAGCAACTATCAATCCAGCTAAAAGATATGGACAGGGTTACCGTCAAAGCTATAGGCGACGGCAGGGAATATCTTGACAGCGGGTACTCGAATACAGTTCAATTCGTAATTTATGTAAAACTCAATTCTCCAACCGTTTCAATAGATGATTACGGTAATGTTACCTGGAATAACGTTGCTAATTCCACAGGCTTTGCTTATAGAATAAATAATGGCGAGGAAATGATTGCAAATTCTCGTGAAATTAAAATTAACGATGGTGACAAAATTGCTGTAAAGGCGCTTGGCAACGGCGCAAAATATCTGGATAGCGATTATTCCGAGAACCTCGAATATATAAGACCCACCAATATTGTTTTGGCAGAAAAAACAAAGTTTAACGACAGCCTTTCAACTAACGGTCCTCTTACACAGGAAGGTCTTCCTTCTGTTGGCAAGCCGAAGGTTCTTGTCATTCCAATAAACCTTGACAGCAGAAATACTGCCACGGATTTACTTGTGGATATTAACAAAGCCTTCAACGGAACGGAAGAAGATACGGGTTGGGAGAGCGTTAGAAGTTACTACAAAGAGTCCTCTTATGGCAATCTTGAATTTGATTTTGATGTCATAAATCAATGGTTCACACCTTCAGAGAGCGCGATTTATTACGACTTTTATATAGACACAGATACAGGGAATGACGGAAGTGCTTTGATCTTGGAAGAGGCGGTCAGCTACTATGATTCCAAAATTGATTTTTCGCAGTACGATAATGATAAAGATGGAATTGTAGACGGAATCTGGCTCATATATAATTACCCTGTTGATTATTTCTCATCCGTCAGCATATAC
Organism: Eubacteriales bacterium; assembly: GCA_045605265.1. Taxonomy (GTDB): domain Bacteria; phylum Bacillota; class Clostridia; order Oscillospirales; family CAG-272; genus UBA1740. The sequence goes on from JAZUPQ010000046.1 coordinate 4,183, forward strand.
TGGGCGTTCCAAAGTTGGTATTTGGGCGATAAAAAATGCGACAACGTAGATTTCTATTTTTACGCATTTGCCGGAACAGACTTTATGTATGAGAGCAGCACAGAATATCCAAATGAAGATATTAGTATTGATGCTCACACATACATTCACGAGACAGGTCACATGATGGGCCTTGACGATTATTACGATTATGATCTCAGCACAGGCCCGGATGGTGGATTTTACTCGGCAGATATGATGGATGCTAACATAGGAGATCACAGTTCTGTAAACAAACTTCTATTGGGTTGGATAGATCCTATTGTTATATCGGGAAAAGGCGATATTGAAATTGAACTTGATTCCTTCACAACCTCCGGTGATGCTATTCTCATATCAAATCATAAATTGGATTCGATATATGATGAATACTTCTTGATAGAGTTTTATACGGAAGAAGGACTTAATGCCAATGACAAACCTATCGCTTCTCAATACGGAGAAGTGTACGGAATAAGAATTATCCACGTTGACGCTAATATTTGCTACGACAAAAACGGTAATATGATTAACAATTCGGGTGAGTCATACGATACGGGATTTTTATACGACAATTCTGATACCGATAAACTTTTTGTAGACACAATGTGCTGTGTGCAGCCAATCGATGGATATGCAAATGAAAAAATACTGTATACCGCAACTTCCAAAGATTTTGGTAAAGAAGTATTTACGGGGTATAAATATCACGACGGTACTAATCTTAATTTCACTCTTGAGGTTGTTGAAATGGATAGAGATACCGCAACCGTAAAAATTTCAGTTAAATAAAACAAACGAAAATGCGCTTTCACGGGCGCATTTTCTGTTTTGATGAAAATGAATAAAAATTCACAATATGCAGTTGACAAAAAATATTAAAAGATATATAATAGTATGGTAATATATTTTACATTGGAGAAATAATATGAACAGAAAACAAGCCCGCGAAAACGCTTTTATCCTCTTGTTTGAATCAATTTCAAAAAAAGAAGAGACCGCGGAAGAAATTTTTGAAAAGGCCACCGCAGTACGCGGACTCGAAGTGGACGATTACGTTAAGCGTGTTTACTTTGGATCTATCGAAAATAAAAAACTTATAGATGAGTGCGTGGAAAAGTCCCTTATAGGCTGGAAAAAAGAAAGAATATCGGTTGTTACAAAAGCAATACTCACTCTCGCTTCTTATGAAATGATGTTTGTTGATGATATTCCTACTCGTGTTTCGATTAACGAGGGAATCGAGCTTTCTAAAAAGTTTGATGATGAAAAGGCTTACGCTCTTGTAAACGGCTGTTTAAATGCCATATCTGAGCAATTATCAAAAAATGAGTGACGGAATTGTAATAGGAATTGATACGAGCAATTACACAACCTCTGTAGCGCTCGTAACTCTCGGCGGAGAGCTTATTGCGAATATTAAAAGGCCACTAACTGTAAAGAGAGGAGAATGCGGTTTAAGGCAGTCCGATGCTGTTTTTGCCCATATTAAAAATCTACCCGATGCTATGAAAGAGGCGAGGAAAGTTTTAAATGGAAGGATGCCCGTCGCCGTTGGCGTTAGCTCGCGTCCAAGAAATAAAGAGGGCTCTTATATGCCTTGTTTTTTAAGCGGAGTTGCTTCCGCTGAAAGTATAGGAGCAAGTCTCGGAGTTCCCGTGTATTATTTTTCACATCAATGCGGACACATTACAGCTGCTCTTTTTTCATCGGGAAATCTCGATATGATAAATAGTGAATTCGGTGCATTTCACGTCTCAGGCGGTACTACAGACTTGCTACGTATCAAACCCGCAGAATACGGTTTTATTGCGGAGAAAATCGGCGGTACAAGCGACCTTAATGCAGGTCAGGCTATTGATAGAATAGGTGTTGCTATGGGTCTTGATTTTCCATGCGGTGCAGAACTCGAAAAATTAGCTTTGCTTAATAGAAATAAAATACCAACAAGAAAAGTCAAAAGTTTTGATATGAAAATATCTTTATCAGGTCTTGAAAATTTGGCCTTGAAATTATATAAGGAAACGAATGATAAGTATCTTGTCAGTGCATTTACCCTTGATTATATCGCTAATGGTTTATCTTCTCTTGCGGATGAATACATAGAAAAATTTGGCATCGGAAAATTGATTTTTTCGGGCGGAGTTATGTCCAATTCTATTATAAAAGACAAGCTGGCCCAAAAATACGATTGCTCTTTTGCCGTTCCGTCGCTTTCTGCTGATAACGCGGTAGGAATAGCAGTGCTATCGTCTATAAAATATCTAAATGTCTAGAAAGGAGTTTTGAAATGGATATTTCTTCATTGAGAGACAGAGTTTTTACCGAACCAATATCCGTTTCTGAACTTAACGGATATATAAAAAGGATTTTTGAGTCGGACAGACAATTAACGGCAATCAGCATACGCGGTGAAATTTCAAATTTGGTTTATCACAGAAGCGGTCATTTGTATTTTTCTCTCAAAGACCCGGACGGCCAAATAAGAGCGGTTATGTTCCATTCCGCTGCTTCACGCTTAAAATTCCAACTTGAAAACGGAATGAAAGTCGTTGCCAGAGGTTCTGTTTCGATTTACGTTCGTGACGGCTCGTATCAAATATATGTCAATAGTGTAGAGCCGGATGGGATAGGCGGTCTTTATCTAGCTTATGAACAGTTAAAGGCAAAGTTGGAGTCGGAAGGAATTTTTGAAGAATATAATAAAAAACCTATACCGGAATTTGCCTTTAAAATCGGTGTAATCACCTCTCCGACAGGGGCCGCCGTAAGAGATATTATTAACGTATCAAGACGCAGATTTCCAGGGATAAAAATATACATTTATCCGGCTTTGGTACAAGGCGAGGGCGCGGAAGAAAGTCTTCTAAAAGCCTTGGATTACTTTGAAAAATCAAAACTCGTTGATTTGATAATCATTGGCCGCGGCGGAGGTTCAATTGAAGATTTATGGGCGTTCAACAGCGAAAAATTGGCAAGGAAGATTTTTGCCGCCGCGACACCCATTATTTCAGCTGTAGGACATGAGACTGATTTTACAATTTGCGATTTTGTCTCTGATTTACGTGCGCCTACGCCTTCTGCTGCTGCAGAACTAGCTGTTCCTGATGTTAAAGCATATCTGCGACATATAGATAATTTTTACGAAAGAGCCACTAACGCGCTATCGCAAATTGTTTCTAAAAAGCGAGAAGTTATGAATTCTCTCGTTTCAAAATCCGTGTTGGCTACCCCTTACATTATACTTGAAAAGCGAAGACAGGATGTTGAGAAAATATTTGAAGATATTAAAAACTCTTTCGTTACGAATTTATCAAACAAGAAAAACGTTCTTGCAATTTTGAGCGAAAAATCAAATGCATTGAGCCCGCTTTCTGTACTTTCCAGAGGATATTCAATAGCAGAAATTAACGGAAAAACTTTAAAGAGCGTGAAAGATATCAAAGAAAACCAAGAATTTTCTTTAACTTTGAGTGATGGTGTGGCTCTTGCAGTTGTTGAAAAAATTAAATTTGGGAGATAGATTATGAAGAAGAATATCAGTTTTGAAGACGCTATCCACTCCCTTGAGGATATAGTTAAGAAACTTGAAAACGGAGATGTAAGTTTGGAAGACTCTTTGGATGCCTTTGAGGAAGCAGTAGCTCTTGTGAAAATGTGCAATAAAAAACTTGATACTGCTGAGAGCAAAGTTAGAATTTTACTTGAAGGTGAGGATGGTTGCATCAACGATGCCCCCTTTGATGCGGATGATGAGGCTTGATTTATATCTATGCCAATTCGGATATGCAAACAGTAGAACGGAAGCTAAAAAATTTATAGATTCCGGAGCGGTTCTGCTAGATGGGAAAATTGTAAATAAATCATCTTTTCAACTTGACGAAAATAACGAATATAAAATTGAAATCGATAAGACGCTAAAAAAATACGTTAGTCGCGGTGGATTTAAACTTGAAGGTGCGCTTAAAGAATTTTCTATAAGTATAAAGGGAAAAGTCTGTCTTGACATAGGCGCTTCGAGCGGAGGTTTTACCGATTGCCTCCTTCAAAACGGCGCAGAATATGTTTTTGCGGTAGATTCGGGATGCGGTCAACTTGTTAAAACTATCAGAGATGATGAACGTGTTTCTGTTTTTGAAGGATATAACGCCAGATATATGAAGCCGGAAGATTTTGATAGAAAAATTGACTTTGTTACAATGGACGTATCTTTTATATCTGCGACATACATAATTCCATCGATATACGATTGCCTTGATTGTGGCGGTGAATTCGTTTGTCTCATTAAGCCTCAATTCGAGGTTGGCAAGTCGGGAATCGGAAAGGGCGGAATTGTTAAGGATGATAAAATCCGAAACAGCGCTTGTGATAAGGTGGTTTCTTTTGCAAAAGAGATAGGATTTGAGCATATTTCTACAACAATCTCTTCGATCAAAGGCGGAGACGGAAATACGGAATTTTTAGCATATTTTAGAAAATAATCTCGGAGATAAAAATGAAAAATATTGTTTTACTTCCGAATCCTACGAAGGATACGGATTTGCAAATTACAGCTAAATTAGCAGATAAATTATTGAAAACCGGGGAAAAGGTATACATAAGTAGGGAGTACCGTTCAAAAATTTCAGGCTTAATTGAGTACGACGAAATTCCCGATGATACCGAGCTTATTATTGTCATTGGCGGAGATGGTTCTATTTTGGACGCCTCGGTAATCGCAATAGAAAAAGATATCGCAGTTCTCGGAGTGAACTTAGGTAGAGTGGGCTATTTGAGCGAAATTGACCCTGAAAATTTAGATGTTCTCGAAAAAATATCAAAAGGTGAATTCAAAATTAATGAGTTGATGCTTCTGTCTGCTGAAGTTGTTTCGGGTGATAATTCAAAATTTTCTTCAAGACTTGGTGTTAATGATATAATCATATCTCATAACACTTTCCTTGGCATTGCTGATTTCAGTATTGAAAATTCAAAATCGGATAGCATTAAATATCGCGCAGACGGAATTATCTTTTCCACCTCCCAAGGATCAACCGCTTATTCTCTTTCCGCAGGCGGACCCGTAGTTTCCAAGTCGATAGATTCAATAGTTGTGACTCCAATCTGTCCACATTCTTTCTTTAACCGTTCTGTAATCTTTAATTCAAACGAGGAATTGACGATCAAAAATGAGGGAAAAACCGAGTTGAATATAAGCATCGACGGAAGATTTTTTGCAAACCTACAAGAGAACGATAGGTGCTATATAAGAAAATCTTCAAAAAAACTTAAAATGCTGACATTCAGTGATAATAATATGTTTTCAACTCTTTTCAAGAAGCTGAGAATTTTGGAGGACGTAAAATGAAAAACGCACGACATAAATTAATTTTAAATTTAATTTCAGAAAATGAGATAGATACGCAAGAAGCATTGATTAAGCATCTTGAAAAAGCGGGTATTAGGGCAACACAAACAACAATTTCAAGGGACATTAGAGAACTTAAAATTGTTAAAGGACTCACGGCGATGGGAACATATAAATATATTGCCCCAAGTAATTTTTCTGATGACGCTTCCGCTTTCAGCAGAACGTTTGCAGATGCAATTGTAAAAATTGAAAACGCAAAAAACATTGTTGTTGTTAAGACACTTGCGGGTATGGCAAATGCAATCGCAGTTTCAATTGATGCCCTCAATCTTCAAGAAGTAATCGGATCGGTTGCCGGTGATGATACGATTTTACTGGTTGTACACGATGATGGCATCGCGGTTTCTGTAAGAGAAAAACTGTTATCGGTATTTGGAGTTTAGTTTGCCAAACGCCAGAATGGGGAAGTTATGTTATTATCCTTACACATCGAAAATCTTGCGGTAATTAAAAATATTGATATTGATTTTTCTGACGGTTTGACAGTTTTTACGGGTGAGACGGGTGCAGGTAAGTCGATTATAATTGATGGCATTAATCTCTTGCTTGGCTCAAAATCAGAAAGAGAGCTTGTGCGTCACGGCGAGAATGCAGCTATGGTAAGCGGTGTTTTCTCATGCAATGAGTCGGCTATAAAATCTTTGGATGAAAATGGTGTAGAGCTTGACGAAGATAATAAACTTCTGGTTCAAAGAACTATTAGCCGTGATGGAAAGTCAACTGTAAAAATTAATGGAAGAACCGTTAATAACACTATTTTAAAACAGATAATGCCGCAACTTATAAATATTCATGGGCAAAGCGACACAATCTCTCTCACAGATAGTGAAAAGCAACTTGAAATTGTAGATATTTATGCTGATAATTTAAATATTTTAAGTGAATACACCGTAGCCTACGAAGAATACGATAGAATTTGTAAGTCGATTCTCGATCTCGCAAAAAAGGAAAGCGAGCGTGAACGTTTGATTGAGATTTTGCAATATCAGGTTGAAGATATAGATTCGATGAAGCTTCATGACGGCGAAGAGGAAGAATTGGTCGATAAAAAAATAAAAATCAAAAACAAAGAAAAGATAAATAAAAACGCCGGATTCGTTTATAAAGCTTTAAAGGGAAGCGAAAAGGGCAGTGTTTCACATCTGCTGGATCGAAGCGCGACTGCCCTTGAACAACTTTCGGATATAATTCCTGCGTTTTCTGTTTTTGCAAATTCTTTAAGGGAATTTTCTTTCCAAGCTAATGATATTGCAGAAGAAGTTTATGCAAGTTTAGACGGTATAGACGAGGATTCGGATGAAATGCTTAACGAAATCGAATCACGTCTTGATAAAATCTCTAAATTAAAGAGAAAATATGGTTTCACAATAAAAGACGTACTGGAATTTAGAGACCGTTGCAAAGCGGAACTTGATGATCTGACGGATTGTGCAAGTTTAATGAATAAACTGGAAAAAGAGAAAGAAATTGCTTACAAAAAGGCTCTGAAAATTGCCAATGTTCTTCACGAAAGACGCACTAATGCATCCCGTGAAATTGAGGAGTCGGTCAAAGAAACTCTTGAGTTTCTTGATATGCCAAATGTGGTATTTTTTGCAAAAAACACAGAACAAATCAAGGCAGAAAACAAGGTGCTTGACGCACACGGAAGCGATAGCGTTGAGTTTTTGATAAGTGCTAACAGAGGAACAGAAGCAATGCCAATCTCAAAGATTGCCTCTGGCGGAGAATTGGCGAGGATTATGCTTTCGCTGAAAAGTGTTATATCTAACAAAGATGGAATAGCAACCGTTATTTTTGACGAGATAGATGCGGGGGTTTCCGGAAAAACCGCGAGAAAAATAGGAATAAAAATGCAGTCTCTAGCTCAAACGGCGCAACTGATAGTTGTGACTCACAGCGCCCAAATTGCATCTTTGGCTGATAAGCATATACTGATTAAAAAATCCGATGTTAACGGCAAAACCGAAACATCATTAAAAGTACTTGATTATGAGGGTAGAGTTGATGAACTCTCACGCATACTCGGCGGTATCAATATAACCAAGTCTCAACGCGAAGCTGCGATCGATATGCTTAACGAGTACAGGAAAGGCTGATTTTGAAATTTTCCCATTTAGAAAATTTATTAAAGAAATGGGATGTCGAATACACAAGAAATTTTAAATTGTCCAGCGCTTCATACATAGGCATTGGCGGAGTATCGGAAGTATATACTCTACCAAAATCAATCTCGGAGCTTGTAAATCTGCTGTCATATCTACATCTATCCGGGATAAAATATAAACTCACAGGAAGAATGTCCAACTTACTCTTTGCATCGGATATATTTAGAGGAGTTATAATTAACACTTCAAAAATTAACGCTTATTCGCGTGTCGGGAATGTAATTACCGCTGATTGTGGAGTACGCGTCAGCACACTCATACGAGACCTGGCAGAGTCCTCTCTTGGTGGTTTAGAATCACTTTACGGAATTCCGGGCAGTCTTGGCGGAATGGTTTATTCAAATGCAGGTGCGTATGGAAGCAGTATTTCCAACTTTATAAAAAAAGCAAAGATTTTTGACCTTAGAAGGCAGATGATTTATGATATTTTTCCCGATGAGCTCGGCTTCTCTTACAGGGAAAGCAATTTATCGAGGGAACCAATCATTCTTTTAAACGCCGATATTGAGTTCATTCCACTGGAAAAAAGCTATATTAAAGCTAAATTGAACGAAGTTATCGAAAGGCGTTACCAATCTCAACCGTATGATAAACGAAGTCTTGGCAGTATTTTCAAAAGAGAAGGTGAAATCCCGATTTCTAGACTAATTGATTTACTGGGGTTAAAGGGGCTGAGGGTTGGCGATGCCGCTGTATCGACGAAGCACGCGGGGTTTATTGTAAACAATGGAAGCGCTAAAAGCGACGATGTGCTTGAGCTTATTAAAAAAATTTCAGAAAAAATCAATGAGAATTACGGCTTTAAGCCAAGGCTTGAAATTGAAGTAGTTTATTAGATAGGAGGTTTTATGTCTTTTTCAAACGAACAAAAAAAGGAAATAATTTCTCAAAACATAAAATCCTCTGCCCACAGAAGATCTGTCTTAAACGGCATACTTTTTTCTAAGGGAGTGATATCCGACGGTGTTGTAAGCATTTCCATTGAAAGTGTTGATGTGTACAATTACGCCAAAAAGCTCATTAAGGAGTTTTATGGCAAGGAAGTGCAAGTTTTAGAAGGAGTTTCCGGAAGAAGAAGGCTATTTTCGTTTTCCGCTCCGGCGGCCATAAAATTTTTCGATGCTATTTCGAGAGGCGAGGAAATTCTTGCTTCCGACGATTCTGCATATCAATATTTTCTCAAAGGAATCGTACTTGCCTCGGCCAGAATATATGACCCTAATATCAATTATTTGATTGAATTTGCCAGCGTCAGACCCTTTGAATTAATGTCATTTTTGAGTGATAACGGAATAGTTACATATCTGTCGCAAAGAAAAAATGAAACTCTTCTGTACATCAAACAGAATAATATGCTTGAAGAGTTTTTTGCTCTCGCCGGGATGAATAATATGGTGTTTGCGTTGATGAACGCCAAAATTAAAAGTGAGATCAGTAATTCTACCAACAGAATTACTAATTGCGAAATAAACAACATAAATAAAGCGGTTTCTGCAGCGCAGAAACAAATAGAAGCGATTAAAGTTATTGAGCAAGCGAATTTATTTTCTACGTTGCCAGAGGAGCTGTATGAGACGGCTAGTCTCCGTATGCTGCATCAAGACCTCTCTCTAACTCAGCTTGCGCAAATCGCAGTTCCTAAAATATCTAAGCCGGGACTTTCGCACCGACTCAATAAAATTGTTGAAATAGCCGAGAAAATAAAGAATAAAGAAAAACTTTAAAGTTGATTTCAAAGAAAGGATGCCTATGGGAGATTTTGTACATCTTCACCTACACACAGAATACAGCTTGCTGGACGGGGCAACAAGAATTTCCCAAATCGCAGACAAAGCCATTCAAGAGGGGCAGGATGCTGTCGCTATAACCGATCACGGCTCTATGTATGGAGTCGTAGAATTTTACAATGCGCTAAAAGAAAAGGGGATAAAGGCAATTATTGGATGCGAGGTGTACGTTGCTCCGCGTTCAAGGCTTTTAAAAGAGGGAAAACAAGACAGCTCGGGAAATCATCTTGTTTTACTCTGCAAAAACGAAATTGGATATAAGAACCTTTGCTATATGGTTTCGAAGAGCTTTATTGACGGGTTTTATATGCGTCCCAGGATTGATATGGAACTTTTACGCGAGCATAACGAGGGATTGGTTGCCCTGTCTGCTTGTGTTGCGGGAAGAATACCTCAATTCATTCTTGCGGGAAGTATGAGCGAAGCGGAAAATTATGCTCTTGAAATGAAGCAGATATTCGGAGAAGATTTTTATCTTGAAATTCAAAATCACGGACTTGATGATGAGAGAAAGGTCGCTTACGGAATAAAACTTATTAGTGAAAAATTAGATATTCCTATGGTAGCAACGAATGACGTTCATTATCTTAATCATGAGGATGCGGATATACAAGCTACGCTTATGTGTATTCAGACAAATAACGTCATAAGCGATGGGAGACCTTTTGGCTTTGAAACCGATGAATTTTATTTTAAATCGACGGCGCAAATGAAGGCTTTGTTTTCAAATTTCAAAGGCGCTATCGAAAACACCGTAAAGATCGCAGAAAAGTGTAATTTCGAGTTTGAATTCGATAAGCTTCATCTTCCGGATTTTAAATCCGATGACGGAATGTCACACAAAGACAAGCTGCGTCAAAATACGGAAATAGGTTTTGCCAGACTTGAGTCCAACGGAAGATTTGACTATATAAACCACACCAAAGATGAGTATTTGAACAGAATAAAATACGAGCTTTCGGTAATTGATACTATGGGCTTCAACGCTTACTATTTGATCGTCAGCGATTTTGTCAACTATGCTAAAAGCAAAGGTATTCCCGTCGGCCCCGGCAGAGGTTCGGGTGCGGGTAGCCTTGTGGCTTTTTGCGTTGGTATTACTGATGTTGACCCGATTGCTTTTGACCTGCTTTTTGAGAGGTTTTTGAATCCCGAGAGAGTGTCGATGCCCGACTTTGATATAGACTTTTGCTATACAAGGCGCGAAGAAGTGATAGAATACGTAAAAGCTAAATACGGTGAAGACAAGGTTGCTCAAATTGTCACATTCGGCACTTTGGCAGCAAGAGCAGCTATCAAAGATGTCGGACGAGCTCTTGGAATGCCTTACAGCCGAGTAGATATGGTCTCCAAACTTATTCCGCGTGAATTGAATATAACGATAGAGAACGCGATTAAATCTAAAGAAGTTAGGCAGATATATGAAAGCGAAGCGGATATTAAAAGGCTTTTGGATATCAGCAGAAATCTTGAAGGTATGCCTCGTCACGCTTCAACTCACGCAGCAGGGGTTGTTATTACCGAGAAACCTACTTACGAATACGTTCCTCTTTCATATAGCGGGACAGGGATAGTTACTCAATTCGATATGAATACGGATGCCCGGCTGGGACTTGTAAAATTTGATTTCCTGGGCTTGAGATATATTACAGTTATTAATGATGCCGAAAAAGCAATTAGAAAAAAAATACCCGATTTCGATATTTCAAAAATACCCTTCGATGATGAAAAGACATTTAAACTTCTTTGCGAAGCAAGAACAGAGGGCGTTTTCCAGCTTGAATCGGGCGGAATGAAGCAGGTGCTTTCAAGACTTATGCCCTCAACACTTGAAGACATAATTGCCTGTATAGCTTTATACAGACCCGGACCAATGGATTCCATCGATAAATTTATTGCCAGAAAGCACGGCAGAGAATCGGTAGAATATAAAATACCACAGCTAAAGCAAATACTTGATGTCACATACGGTTGTATCGTTTATCAAGAACAGGTAATGCAAATTTGTCGTCTTCTTGCGGGATACAGCTATGCTAGGGCGGATATAGTCAGAAGAGCCATGTCTAAAAAGAAAGAAAGCGCAATGCAGGCAGAGCGCGAGGGCTTCGTTAAGGGGTGTCTTGCAAACGGTGTTTCCAACGAGTTGGCAGAAGATATTTTTGAAGAGATGGTTGGTTTTGCAAAATATGCATTCAATAAAAGTCACGCAACTGCCTATGGCATTATTTCTTATCAAACCGCTTATCTTAAAGCGCACTATCCGGCAGAATATATGTCAGCTCTTTTAACCAGCGTTTTGGATAACTCATCAAAGCTTCGAGCATACGTTGTTGATGCGCAAAAGCACGGTGTAAGCGTACTTGCCCCAGACATAAATTACAGTATGGAAGATTTCTCGGTTACAGATGACGGAAACATACAATTTGGACTTTTAGCCATCAAAAACGTAGGCAGACAGTTTGCTAAGGCGATAATTGAAAAACGGAAAAATGCTCCTTATAAGAGTCTGGATGAGTTTATTAGCAGACTTTCGGATTGCGATTTGAACAAACGTACAATAGAGTCTCTTATAAAGTGCGGAGTTTTCGACAAGCTCGGAGTTAATAGAGCGTCACTGATTGCCTGTTTTGATTTGATTTTAGATTCAGAACATGAGAAGTCAAGGAAAAACCTTGCAGGGCAATTAGATCTGTTCTCTATGGATAACGTGTGTGATGATGCCATATCATACAATTACCCGGAAATCAAAGAATACTCCCTTAAAGAATTGCTGATTCTCGAAAAAGAAAGTTCGGGTATGTATTTTTCTGGGCACATGATAGATAATTATAAATCTCACATAGAAACTCTTAAACTTGACTCTATCAAGGATATAATTGATGATACGGCAGAAGACACGATGTCCGAGAATCCCAAATACGAAGAACGTTCAAGAGTTACTGTTGCGGGCATAATTACGAACAAAAGAACAAAAAATATAAAAAACGGCGACACAATGGCTTTTCTTACAATCGATGATGGAATAGCAGAAATAGAAGTGGTTGTATTCGCAAAATACTACTCAATGTTTTCCGCGGAGCTTTACGAGGAAAACGGGGTAATAGTAGAGGGAAATATTTCTGTTGAAGAAGGCGAGGGAACTAAAATTCTGCTGTCGTCTTTAAAACCGTTGAAGAGTAATCACGATTTCAAATTGCCATTGAAAGAAAAGAAATTGTACGTTAAAGTCGAAAATTTGATTGACAGGAAGATTACAAGTTTGCAAAAATTGTGTCTATTGAATTCCGGTGATACCGAAATCATTATTTTTGATACCAGCACAGGAAAATACTCGGCATTGAAAGATTGTAGAATAAATGCAACGGATAATGTTTTAACCAAGCTTAGCTCGCTTTTTGGCGATGAAAATATTGTCTACAAATAATGTTTTATTGTTGACATATCACCCGATTGGGTGTATAATATATAAAAACATTTTGGAGGAATTTTATAATGATAGCAAACATTATTATCGACATTGTACTTGCACTGGTTATTGTAGTCGGTGCCATAATTGGAGTTAAGAAGGGAATTATAGCGGGAATTACAGGACCTGTAAAATTTATTTTGAGCCTTGTAATCGCTTTTAGTCTTGCATCTCCCGTAGGTACAGGAATTATTCAACCGATTATTGAGGAACCTCTTACAAATCAAATAGAAGACTACGTAGAAGAAAAGTTTGAAATTGATGAAAATGCAGAAACAGACGAGGAAATTGAATTTCCTACCCTAATCAAGCTTGCTGCTTTGATTGCTGATGTTGATTTGACCGAAATTGACACAAGCAAAGAGGTAGCGGATGTAATTGTGAGTGCTATCGCATCTCCAATCATCAATCTTATATCAGTTATTCTTTCGTTTGTTTTGCTGTACTTTGTTTCTAAACTTGTTGTAGGATTACTTTTGAAGTTGATGGATTCAGTTTTCGATTCCGGTGTAGCGGGTGCTTTGAACAGTAGCTTGGGACTTGTTTTCTTCGCGATTATTTCATTTGCAATTTCCTGGATTGCCGCTACATTGATTTCATTCGTATTTCATCTTCCAATGTTTACGGGAGTTTCCTGGATGGCAGACTTCGAAGGCGGATTTTTCTATAAATTCTTGAGGAGTATGAGCGTCCTTGATTTGTTGCTTAGTTTTTAAAGAAAGGTTTTAGATGGAAATTCAAAAATGCGCAAGATGTAAAAAACGCCCTGCCGTAGTTTACATCACTAGATTGGAAAATGGCGAGAGCTTTAACGAGGGGTTATGCCTGGTGTGCGCTCGCGAACTCGGAATTAAACCCGTTGAGGATATGCTAAAAAAAATGGGTATGAATGATGAGGACATAGAGAATATGTCAGAGGAAATGAATGACATATTGAATGGTGAAAATGGTCTTGTCGAGTCTCAGGATGAGGAGATTGATGCTACCGCACCGGCTATAGATTTTAAAAAGTTTTTTTCGGGTTTTGGTTTGCCCATGAATCAATCGCCGAACGATAAAAACAGCAGAAGCAAGAATAACGCCAAGGGCTCTGTCGACTCTGTCAAAAATGAGAAAAAGACACTGAAAACATACTGTACAGACCTTACAGAAAAGGCTCGTAACGGAAGAATAGACAGAATTGTCGGTAGAGATAAAGAACTAGAACGCGTTATTCAGATACTATCGAGAAGACAAAAGAATAATCCTTGTCTTATAGGCGAGCCCGGTGTAGGTAAGACCGCCATTGCGGAGGCGCTCGCTCAAAGAATCGTAGACGGCAAAGTGCCTGAACAGTTGTCGAATTCAGAAGTTTGGCTTTTGGATTTGACCGCCCTAGTTGCGGGAACGCAGTTCAGAGGTCAGTTCGAGTCAAGAATCTTGGCGCTTATTAAAGAAGTCAAGGCTGCGGGCAATATTATCCTTATGATTGATGAAGTTCATACTATCGTTGGCACGGGAGATTCCGAGGGGTCGATGAGTGCGGCTAACATTTTAAAACCCGCGCTTTCAAGAGGTGAAATTCAGGTTATCGGCGCTACTACTTTGAAAGAATATAGAAAGCATATTGAAAAAGATAGCGCTCTTGAAAGAAGATTTCAACCTGTCATGGTTGATGAGCCGTCGATTGATGATACAGTGGAAGTAATTAAAGGTATTAAAAAGTACTATGAAGATTTTCACGGTGTAAAGCTTTCTAACGAAATGGCACGCAGGGCGGTAATGATATCTGAAAGATATATTACTGACAGATATCTGCCCGATAAGGCAATTGACCTAATTGATGAAGCTTTGGCTAGAGTAGCGTTAGCTTCTCCTGAACTGAATGAAAAGAAACGCCTCGAAAAACAGCTGTTAGCAATTAACCATAAGAGAAACGAACTGGAAACCAAGGTGGAAAAACCAGAAGGACAGACGGAAGAAACCTATAAGGCAATTGCTGACATTAAGGTTGAACAGATGCAAGTGGAAAACAGGTTGGCAGAGCTCGATAAAATTACATCGTCTCTATCTGTTGATTTAGAGACTTTGGCGAAGGTAATTGAGGTCTGGACAGGCGTCCCGGCATCCGACATTTGCGCGGGGGAACTCGGTGAAGTTGTCGGACTCTATGAGCGCATTTCTTCTCAAATAATTGGTCAGGACGAGGCTGTTAGCGCAGTTACAAGAGCAGTCAAGAGAAAAAGAGCCGGAATATCGTATAGAAAAAATCCTGTCTCTATGATTTTCGCAGGCCCGACGGGCGTTGGTAAAACAGAACTTGTTAAAGTGCTTGCAAATGAGTTATTTAAACAACCGGAATCATTAATAAGACTTGACATGTCTGAATTTATGGAAAAGCATTCCGTTTCTAAAATAATCGGCGCGCCTCCCGGTTATGTCGGATATGATGAAGCAGGACAGTTGACTGAAAAAATCAGGCGGAGACCTCACGCGGTAATTTTATTTGATGAAATCGAAAAGGCGCACCCCGACGTTTTGAATATACTGCTTCAAATACTTGATGACGGTCGTATTACGGATGCGCAAGGAAGACAGGTAAATTTTGAAAATGCGATTATTATTATGACCACAAATGCAGGAAGTGAAATTTCAACTTCAATTTCCGGTTTTGCAGAAAAACGCGAAGAAAAGAGTAAAGAAAAAACCGAGAAGGCTTTGTTTGCCTTTCTTCGTCCCGAATTTATAAATCGCATTGATGAAGTGATAACTTTTAATCATCTTTCAAAAGACGATTTTAAACAAATAGCAAAGCTTCTTCTCGATAAGTTGAAAAACTTTATGGAGGATAAAGGTACAAAGCTTATTTACAATGAAGACGTACTCTCGTTCATTGCGCAAGAATCTTACAGCGAGAGGTTTGGCGCAAGGAATATGAGAAGATATATTGAGCGAAACGTTGAGGATAAAATCGCTACAATTATTGTAGATAATCACGGAAAATCCATTTTGGGAATTTCGCTTTTCATTGAAAATGGAGAAATCAAAGTAGATTCAATTTAAATAAAACGGA
>JAZUPQ010000047.1:0-3948 GCA_045605265.1 Eubacteriales bacterium
GTTGATAAAGTAATCTATTATAATACTATCACAATGTATTTTAAAAGTAAATAGTATTATGGTAAAAAAATGCGGGAATTATGCTTTCACATAATCCCCGCAGACTTTTGTCAGTATGATTGAAAGGCGTTAATCAAATAAATTGTCGTACCTACAAATCCGTGTATTGCCAAAAGCACGCAAATGGCCAAGGGCGCGTAGTCGAGCTGTTGCGCGTAGCCGTATATTTCGCGCAGGGCAAGATAGCCTACGTATCCGGAAATCAGCGCGAGAATTACCCAAAACAACCTTTTCATAATCAGTTATCCCAGTTTGTGAATACCGCGGTTACGTCATCATCCTCGTTGAACTTGTCAAGCATTTTTTCCATATTTGCCGCGTCTTCTTCATTCGTTATTTCAATGTAAGTGGTAGGTACTTTTGAAAGGTCGGCTGTATCAATCTTATAACCGAGAGCTATAATCGCGTCGCGAACCGCGTCAAGATCGGAGGGGCTTGTATAAATTTTATACTCGCCCTCGTCGTTCACGATATCGTCCGCGCCACATTCGAGAGCGTCCTCCATAATCTTATCCTCTTCGATTTCTTCGTCCTCGTCTATAATGGTGATTACGCCCTTTTCCTCAAAGAGATAGGATACCGAACCCGTCTGTCCCATATTTCCGCCGTATTTGTTAAACCAGGCGCGTACGTTGCCTGCGGTGCGGTTACGGTTGTCGGTCGAGGTTTCTACTATAATTGCGACTCCGCTCGGACCGTAGCCCTCATAGGTGATTTCCTCGTAGTTTATATCGCTGTTGTCGGTAAACTTCTTGATAGTTCTCTGAATGTTATCGTTAGGCACATTATTCGCCTTTGCCTTTGCAATCAGGTCGCGAAGCTTGTTATTGATTGACGGGTCCGGGCCTCCTGCTTTAATAGCGATAGCCATTTCCTTGCCGATTTTAGTAAAAATCTTCGCTTTTGCTGCGTCGGATTTTTCCTTTTTGTGCTTGATGTTGTTCCATTTTGAATGTCCTGACATATATATACTCCTTAATTATTATCAAATCTTTTCGGGGGTTTTCATACAGATAAGCGACAGGGCTGTACCGAGCACCTGCTTGGTTGCCGCTGTGATTGCAAGTCGGTTCTCTCTTACCGCAGCGTCGTCGCAGGTAAGAATTTTGCAATCGTGATAAAATCTGTTGAAGCTTGCGCACAGGTCGAGAATGTATCTGGTTACAATGCTCGGCTCATAGTCCGCGAGGGCGCTGTTGATTTTCTCGGGGAAGAGAGAGAGCGTTTTTACAAGCTCAAATTCCTCGGCTTCAAGCGCAGTGTTCGATGGCTTTCCGACTCCGCCCTTTTCAAGCACGGAGCAAGCGCGGGCGTAGGTGTATTGCGCGTAAGGACCTGTGTTGCCGTCAAAAGAGAGAGCCTCCTCCATAACGAAGTTGATATCTCTCATTCTGTTGTTTGAGAGGTAGTAGAAAACAACCGCGCCTACGCCGACCTGCTCGGCAATTCTGCGGCACTCCTCCTCGTCCTTAACCTTCTCCTTTGAGATTTCGTAAACTCTGTTAATCGCCTCGTCAAAGAGATCTTTGAGCAGAATTACGTTTCCCGTTCTCGTAGCGAGCTTCGCGCCGTTTATGCTGACCGTTCCATAAGGAACGTGAACGAGTCCCTTGTACCAATCGTATCCCATAAGCTCTACGACCTTGAACCATTGGGCAAAGTGGAGAGACTGGGCGGCGCTGGTAACGTAAATTGCCTTATCGAAGTCATACGTCTCTTTTCTGTACACAGCCGCGGCAATATCACGGGTTGGGTAGAGGGTTGAGCCGTCGCGCTTTAAAATCAGGCATACGGGCATATTCCACTCGTCAAGATTTACTATCGACGCACCGTCGTCTATTTGAAGAAGTCCCATTTTGCGCAATTTTTCCACCTGAGCGGGCATTTTGTCGGTATAGAAGCTCTCGCCCTTATAGCTGTCGAACTCTATTCCCAAAAGCTCGTAGGTTTTCTTGTATTCTTTAAGGCTGACGTCCACAAACCAACGCCAAAGCGCAAGGTTTTCTTCATTTCCGTCTTCGAGCTTTTTAAATTCTGCCCTGGATTTATCCGCTAAGGAAGAATGCTTTTTCTCCTTAGCCTCGTCCTCCGAGAGTCCCTTGACGCTCTCGTCCTCCTCGTCCTTTATCGCGTTGTTTATTTTTACATAGAGAGCTACGAGCTTATCCACTCCGCCTGCCTCAACCTCGTCTTTATCTCCCCAAAGCTTGTAGGCGAGTATCATTTTGCCAAACTGAGTACCCCAGTCGCCGAGATAGTTAATGCCGACGCATTTATACCCCGCAAACTCGTGGAGCAGCTTCAGCGAGTGTCCGATTACGGTTGTGCCGAGGTGTCCGATATGAAAGGGCTTTGCAACGTTGGGAGAGGAGTAATCGAGGACTACCGTTCTTCCCTCTCCGTTCATTGGAGAGCCGTATTTATCCTTCAAACTAAGGACGTCGTTTATCACGCGGTTTGAAAATTCCGCAGGAGATATTTTGAAATTTAAATATCCGTTTACCGCACTTACCTCGGAATATTCTCCGCAATTCACTCCTGCCCGAATTACCTCCGCGATTTGTACGGGAGACCTGCGCAGAGCCTTGGACAGTCTGAAACAAGGCAGGGCTATATCGCCCATACTGCTGTCGGGGGGATATTCAAGCATAGCGAAAATTTCCTCATCCGTAAGCAGATTTTCTCCGAATTTTTCTTTTACAGCTTCACAGATAAGCTTGGCTGTTCTTCTTTTAAGTGTTAACATTTATTATTTCCTTTTAAAGTGAATTTTTCATCTTTACATAGTTTTTTCCGTCTATTTCGGCCTCTTTCAGAACGCAGGGAATAAATCTCCGCATAGAGAGTGAATAAGCCAAGGCGTTTTCAAGAGAGGAGAGCAGATAAAATTCGCAATCCTTCTCGCAGACCTCGATTTCTCCAAGCTCCATTCCCTTTTCAAGCATTTCAATGCTGTTTTGGAGCTTCTCTCCGTCAGGAGCGTCGTCGGGATAATTGATTCGCTCGGGTGAGAGGTAGACAGCTTTAAACTCCTTGTCCTTTTGCCACCTTTCAAACGAAGAAATAATCACATCGGCAATCTCGGCGGGACCTGCGGTTGAGGTATCTACAACAAGCGAGTAGTTGTCCAGCTTTTTGATGTCTACTCCGTACTGCTCCATATATCTCTTTCTCTCGCTGTTTCTTCTTGCGAGGGTATCGTTTACGGTGTCTTCAAGCGTTGCGCTGTGCTCTCCTATTCTATTGGCGTTCATAATTCTCAAAGCGCTGGTTTGCGCGTCTGTGGAGAGATAGACCTTGAACGTTCCCTCGGTGAAGTGCCACGCCATACGGGAGTCGATTACGAGAGTTTTATCAATTTTGGAAAGCTCCTTTAATCCGTCGTCAATCTCTCGGTCGATTTCAGGGTGCGTTTCCATATAATGATTGAGCTCTACAACCGTCATATTTCTCTTTGCGGCTATGGAGCGGACTATTGCCCCTGTGGAATAGTATTCTGCGTTGAGGCGCTCGATTAAAATTTGAGAAACCGTACTTTTTCCGCTGCCCAAATCGCCTGCAAGTGATATTTTATCCCTCATTTTTCCAAACTCCCCCATTTTATTTTTATTATTTATTATAGAACATAAACACTCGCTTGTCAAGTCTTATCGGCGTTTTAAATGTTTTTTTACCACTTATGAATAAAAAGACCTGCGAAAAGACAAAATACTTTCGTAAGTTTAGACAACAGTCTTTACAAAACACGGAAAGGAATCAAAAATGGAAAAGAAATTTAGTTTTAGCGACAATCCGAATTTGTCGAAAATCATTTACGGCGTGGTTGTCGCTCTGCTCTGTGTGAGCGCAATAATTATCGGTATTGTTGCGGCGAATAACCGCAAAAAC
>JAZUPQ010000048.1:0-11257 GCA_045605265.1 Eubacteriales bacterium
AGATAGATCACAAATGCGACCTCGTTACATACAGAGGCAAACGCGTTGCTTTTAAAAGACGCGAATACACATTCATTATGATGAATAAACCAAGAGGATATCTTTCAAGCACATCAGATGACCGAGGAAGAAAATGTGTCATAGATTTGCTTGAGGGTGTAGATTCAAGAGTTTACCCTGTTGGAAGGCTTGACTTGATTTCCGAGGGGATGTTGCTTCTGACAGATGACGGAGATTTAAAAAACCGCTTAACCCACCCAAGACATTCCTTGCCTAAACTTTACAGAGTAAAGGTTGGAGGTACGGTTTCCGAAGAGCAATATGAAATTCTCACCTCCCCGCTTGTAATCGACGGATACACAATCAAGCCTGTAGACGTAGTTTTGTCATCGACCGATGAAAGCGGTACCGTATTAAAGATGACACTGCACGAGGGCAGAAACAGACAAATCAGAAAAATGTGCGAGCAAGCCGGACTAACGGTAAAACGTCTTTCTAGAATTTCAATTGGGAATCTTAAACTTAACAACCTACCCGTTGGTAAGTGGCGTTATCTGGAACCTGATGAAATCGACTATTTATACAAATCTACGAGGTAGTTATAATGTTCAAAATATCTCCAATTCAAGACGATAATACAAAGCAGAAGTGTGCCGCCGCATGTGGTACAAAAGCAATAGATACATACTTTGCCTATCAAATGGTGAACCAAGATGACAATTCTCTGATGGGTTTTTCTCAGTTTGATATAAGAGGCGAAGAAGCATATATAACCGACCTGAAAGAACCAAAGGATCTAAACGACTTTGAGGCGATGTTTATTTTGGGACGTTCTACAATGAATTTTATAGATATGTGCGGAACGCATAAGTGCAGAGCTTCAAAAGATGCGGGAGAAAAAAAGCTTCTCATCGCTATCGGTTTTAAAGAAGAGGAAAACGGAGAGTTTTTCTGTGATATGACCGATATGTTCTCCGGGCATTGTAGCGGCGAAACAATAAAGCTGAATTAACAGAAAAGACAGAATAGTGGCGTTTAAAAAACACGTATCACTTTTCTGTCTTTATTTTTAGTCTTTTCTTCTCTCAGCAAGAACATTTCTATATTGGTGATAAAATTCTTCGTACTTGCCTTCATCTAATGCATCGCGAATCTTTTGCATCAGTTCATTATAAAAATACAGATTGTGCAATACACAAAGCCGCATTCCAAGAGCTTCTCTTGCTTTGAACAGGTGTCTGATATAGGAACGCGAGTAATTCTTACATGCCGGACAAATACACTCCTCTGCAATTGGTCTCGCATCATCAAAATACTTTTCGTTGTTTATAATTAACTTACCTTTCCAGGTGAAGAGCGTACCGTGTCTCGCATTACGGCTTGGCATAACGCAATCAAAAAAGTCAACGCCTCTGTAAACCGCC
Source organism: Eubacteriales bacterium (assembly GCA_045605265.1). Lineage (GTDB taxonomy): Bacteria > Bacillota > Clostridia > Oscillospirales > CAG-272 > UBA1740. The sequence continues at coordinate 1,425 of JAZUPQ010000048.1, forward strand.
TCAACAATATTTTGCGGAGTTCCTACTCCCATAAGATATCTTGGTTTATCTGCCGGCATATATGGCTCAACTGTATCAATTATATGGTACATAACCTCGGTTTCCTCACCTACTGCCAAACCACCTATGGCATATCCGTCGCAATTAACTTTTGCTATTTCTTTCATATTTTCAATACGCAGGTCCTCATACGTGCCGCCTTGATTTATGCCGAACAAAAGCTGTTCTCTATTTATTGTTTTTTCATCAGCGTTCAATCTGTCCATTTCCGCACGACAACGTTTTAGCCATCTGATTGTTCTTTCGTGCGAAGCTTTAACATATTGATACGGCGCAGGATTTTCGACACATTCATCAAACGCCATAGCTATTGTAGACGCCAAATGTGACTGTATTCTCATAGATTCTTCCGGTCCCATAAAAATACGTTTTCCATCTATGTGAGAATTAAACGCAACGCCTTCTTCTGTTATTTTCCTTAGTTTTGCCAATGAAAATACTTGAAAGCCACCCGAGTCGGTTAGCACAGGTCTATCCCAGTTGAAGAACTTGTGAATCCCCCCCATTTTGTAAATCAAATCGTCACCCGGCCGTATATGAAGATGATACGTATTCGATAGCTCAACCTGACATCCGACCTCTTTTAAATCTACTGTGGAAATTCCGCCTTTAATTGCGGCAGAAGTACCTACATTCATAAATACAGGGGTTTCTATGATTCCGTGTACTGTCTCGAATCTTCCCCTTCTAGCTTTTCCTTCGCTTTTGAGCAATGTAAATTTTGCCATTAATTACAATCCTTTTCATTTAAGTCTATCGAACTGTCTGTCGAGTTCATTTTTTGTGATTTTGTACGCTATAGGTCTTCCATGAGGGCAAACTGTTATATCCGGCAAGGATAAAACCTTGTTGACAAGCCATTCAATTATAGTTTTATCGTATACTCTTCCACCTTTTATCGCTGCTTTGCATGCAATTTGGTACAAAGCTTTCTCCCTGCGAATTTTTTCGGTATTTTCCGGGTTGCCAAGTCCTTGTGAAAGCTCGTCTAACATCTTGATAAATAAGGTCTCCGAATCTTGAATACTTATTGCATTTGGAATTGCGATAATATCTGCAACCTTCCCGTTTAATGAAAACTCAAAACCAACAGCTTTTATGTCCTCGGCAAACTCATTCGCACTAGACACCTCATCCGGAGATAATATTACTGACAGAGGTAATGCTAGTGACTGAATGCCAACCTTGCCGTTCTTTTCGCTAGTCGACTTCAAATCTTCGAAAATAACTCTTTCGTGAGCCGCGTGCTTATCAATAAGTAAGATATGGTCGTCGCACTCAACTATTACATAGCAATCAAAGATCTCTCCAACAATTTTATGAGGAACAGAAGCGATTTCTTTGTTTTCTGCTTCATTGATTGTTTTCGAGGATTTGTTATCGACAATATTTACCTCTTTATAAGTATCCAAAAGGCTCACAGATTCTTGCGGTGTCAGAACACGATTGCTATCATACTTACTAATACTGTGAGTTTGAGTAGAGGATACTTTTTTCCCTGCACCACTACCAAAATTAATTGGAATGTCGGCGCTGCGTTGAGAACGCGACGCAGAGTCTTTGAATGATCTATCGATTGCCGTAGCAAATTTTGAATCAAAGGATATTTGTTTTCCCTTGGTATCTTCTCCGATAGCGACGTAAGCTCCAAGAGGGTTGAAATCGCCTTTTTTCTTAGTTGAAAGATACATTTCAGGTCTATATTCGTGTTCTTCTAAAGCAGTTTTAACAGTATAATATACCGACTCAAATATCATTCTTTCGTCAGAAAATTTCACTTCAAGCTTCGAGGGGTGTACGTTAACGTCAACCAGAGAAGGATTCATTTCTATGAATAGCACACAAGTCGGAAATGACTCTGGAGCAATATAAGAAGTATACGCCTTCTCTATCGCAGCCATTGCAGTAAGACTTTTTACATACCTGCCGTTAATAAACACGTTTTGAAGATTTCTGTTTTTCTTTACGTTATCGCTTCTACCGATAAAGCCGTGAACACGTATGTTGTTAGAAGTGCCATCTGCCTCGATCAGCTTATTTGCAAAATCCTTACCAAAGATTGCATATATAGTATTGAACAGAATACCATCACCGGGTGTCTTGAATTTTTCCTCTCCGTCCACCAGAAGTTGTATTGCAATATCAGGTCTTGACAAAGCAACCTTCTCAACAAGAGCAACAACATTCATAGCTTCCGTTGAATCTTTTTTTAGAAATTTTCGCCTTGCCGGAACATTATAAAACAGATTTTCCACAACAACAGTTGTTCCGTCGGAGGCTCCAACCTCTGATAAATCTACAATATTTCCCGATTCCGCTGTAAGCATAGTTGCAGATTCGGAATTTTTTGTTTTGCTGATTATGGTAAAAACAGACACGGAGGAAATTGCTGCTAAAGCCTCGCCTCTAAATCCCAGTGTACATATAGCGTCAAGGTCATCTTTTTCCTTGATTTTACTGGTGGCGTGTCTTTTAAGAGATATTGGCAGGTCCTCTTTTTCTATTCCGCAGCCGTTATCCGTAACTCTGATTAAGGCAATTCCGCCTTTTTTAATTTCTGCTGTGATTTTATTCGCTCCCGAGTCAATGGAGTTCTCAATCAACTCTTTCAGCACAGAAGAAGGTCTCTCTACAACTTCACCCGCCGCTATTAAATTAGTAATTTCCGAACTTAGAACATTAATTCTTGCCATTGTAAATATACCTTTCGGTTAATCTTTAAGCATTTTCTTCAACTCATAAAGCAAATTCATTGATTCAATGGGTGTAATAGTGTTAATATCAATCGACTTAATTTTATCACTTATTTCATTATCCCTTGTTTCGATAATTGAAGAAAAAATATTTATGGAATCATCTACTTGACTTTGCTTAGCGATTTTTGAAATAGGTTGGTTTTTCTCAATACCTTCAAGTATTTCTTTCGCCCTTTTTACAACTTCGCCGGGAACACCTGCCAATTTGGCAACTTCGATACCATAAGAATCGTCAGTACCGCCACGAACTATTTTTCTTAAAAATATAACACCATCGCCTCTTTTTTTAGCTGCGATATTATAGTTAACGATACCCGGAAATTCATTTTCCATATCGGTGAGTTCGTGATAGTGAGTTGCAAATAAAGTCTTAGCGCCAATCTTTTTAGAATACGTATATTCGATTACCGACCTTGCAATAGCCATACCGTCATACGTACTTGTTCCTCTGCCAACCTCGTCATATATAATCAAGGAACGTTTGGTAGCATTTTTCAAAATTGTAGCAACTTCATTCATTTCAAGCATAAATGTTGACTGCCCGGACGCGAGGTCGTCGGATGCTCCCACACGAGTGAATACTCTGTCAACAATTCCGATATGTGCCTCTCGTGCGGGAACAAAAGAACCAATTTGGGCCATTATCGCAATAATTGCAACCTGACGCATATATGTAGATTTACCCGCCATATTAGGTCCTGTAATTATCATAATTTTATTAGCATCAGTATCCAAAATTGTATCATTGGGAACAAAGTAGGTATCTGTAACAAATTTTTCAACAACCGGATGTCTTCCGTCTTTTATGTAAATTGCCGAAGAAAGATCAACGTCCGGACAAACATATCCGTTTTTCTGCGCAACTACTGCAAGTGAGTAGTAAGCATCAAGCTCGGCAATCAGGGATGCAGTTTTTCTTATTCTTTCACAATTATCCGAAACAAACTGTCTCAAACTCGTGAATATTTCAAATTCGAGCGCGACGATTTTTTCATCTGCACCAAAAATGGTATTTTCCATCTCTTTGAGTTCTTGAGTGATATATCTTTCGCAGTTTGTCAGGGTTTGCTTTCTTACATATCTGTCGGGAACCAAATCATAATACATTTTTGTAACTTCAATAAAATATCCAAAAACCTTATTATAATCCACTCTCAAGGTTTTGATACCCGTCGCTTCTCTTTCTCGTTCTTCAATTTCCGCCATTACAGATGTACCGCCATTTTTAATAGAACGATAGTAATCAACTTCGTTGTTGAATCCATCTTTTATCATTCCACCCTCGCGTACCGTGAGAGGCGGAGTGTCCACAATGGCTCTGCCCAATATATCAGATATATCATCTAGCGTATCTAGTTCATTGGTGATATTCTTCAAGGAATTAGAAGAAAAATTTGAAATAATAGATTTAAGTTGCGGCAGTTTCTCTATGCTCTGTTGTATTGCTTTCAAATCTCTCGCATTGGCAGTACCATAAACAGCCTTCGCTGTAAGTCTCTCTATATCAAGCATGGAAGAAAGTATCTCTGCGAGTGCATCTCGCTTTTGAGGATTTTTTACAAGGTCAGATATCGCAGCTTGTCTATGGGAAATAGCAACAGGATTAAGTAGCGGTTTTAAAATCCAGGAACGCAAGAGCCGCGCTCCCATAGCGGTCTCGGTTTTATCCAAAACCCATAGCAAAGAGCCTCTTTTTTCTTTCGTTCTCATTGACTCGGTCAATTCAAGATTTCGTCTTGTATTTGCATCTATATCAAGATACTGTCCCTCGGAATACAGTTTGATTTCTTTTACGAAAGTAACGTCGCTTTTTTGAGTTTCTTGTATGTATAAAAGCAAAGCGCCGACACACATTATAAGTTCAGGAGAATTTAATTTATCCATTTCATCCGCGAAGATATTTTTAACAGTCTCTCTTGCCTTATTGTATTCAAAAAGTCGTTTGGCATTATCTGATATGCTACTTGAATATCTATCAGATAGAAGATTCACAATGTTTTGGCATTCGTGCCTTGGTACGTTAATGATGACTTCCGATGGTTGAAAAACTGCAATTTCATTTTGGATTTTCATCTCTGAATCTTTACCGCTTATTAACGATGCGGTAATCTCGCCTGTAGATATATCAGCGAAAACAATTCCAACTCCTGCTTGTCCATAAGCGAGAGCCATCAAAAAGTTGTTTTTGCCCTCATTGAGCAAGGTGCCGTCTGTTATGGTTCCGGGTGTAACAACTCGTACAACTTCGCGCTTTACAAGTCCTTTTCCCTCTTTCGATTTTGGATCTTCTACCTGTTCGCATATTGCAACCTTGTATCCCTTCTCAACAAGTTTTCCAACATACACATCGGCTTTATGAAAAGGAACGCCGCACATAGCGCCTCTTTTACCATTACCGCAATCACGAGATGTCAAAGTAAGTTCCAGTTCCCTTGAAGCAATAAGCGCATCGTCAAAAAAACACTCGTAAAAGTCTCCCAAACGATACATCAAAATATAATCCGAGTATTGCTCCTTTACTTCAAGATATTGCGACATCATTGGCGTAACAACGTCTAAATCAGCGCGTTTTTCTATGACCTCTGCCATAGCTATATCCTCCAAATCAAAAAGATTAATGATTAATGTGAGCAGCCACTACAAGTAGAGCAGTCGTGTGTGCAATCAGAGGGACGCTCACCCGTTATGCAGAATTTAATCTCTGCGTTAACCGATGCCATCAATTCGTTCAAAGCATTTTGGGCGTGGGAAAACGCAATATATTTCGTATTAGCGCCAATCTCCTTTGCCAATTCATCAATCTTTCCCTTCAAGGTAGAGATTGTATTTTCGTCTGTATTTTCAGCCCCTTTTGCAAATTCTTGTCCTAAAAGAAATCTGTGTGTTTCATATTCACGCATTTTAGCCTGTAATTCTTCGTCCGCTTCAAAGACGCCTTTTGCAAGTTCGAGAGCTCTGATTTCGTCACTTTTTGCGATTTCTTCTCCAAGCGCATGGGCAATTTCAATAATTTTAGTCATTTCTATTTCTCCTTATTCTTCAAGACCTGCGAGATAAAAAGCAGATGCCTTTTCTATTTTTACATTTATGAATTTTCCGAGCAAATCTTCCTTTTCACTTGTAACGTGTACAAGCTTATTGGATAGTGTTCTTCCTGTATACAGATTGCCTTCTTTCTTATGTATCAAAACCTTTTGTTTCGTTGTCACATATGGCAAATTCATTTCATAGGAAATCTGAGTTTGCATTTCTAAAAGTCGGTTCATTCTTTCAGCCTGTATCTTATGCGGAATGTGATTCTCCATCTTCTCAGCCTTTGTACCTGCTCTGGCAGAGTATATAAAGGAATACACCATATCAAATCTAATCCTGCGGAGCATATCCATAGTAGCTTCAAAATCTTCTTCGCTCTCACTTGGAAAGCCTACGATTATATCACTTGTCAAAGCAATTTCCGGACAAGCCTTCTTCAATTTTTTAACTGTTTCAAGATACTTTTCCGTGTTATAGGTCCTATTCATAGCCTTTAAAATTCTATCGCTTCCGGATTGCAATGGCAAATGAAAGCAAGGGGCGATTTTGCCTGAATATTTCGCTATAACTTCAATCAATCTGACCGATACGTCTTTGGGGTGACTTGTCATAAATCTTATTATAAAATCCCCTTCAATGTTCGCAACCTTTTCAAGTAAGGTAGCAAAATCTATATCGGATTTATATGAATTAACGTTTTGTCCGAGAAGAGTTATTTCCTTGTACCCCTGCTTTGCGAGGGACTCACACTCGGAAATTATATCTTTACTATCTCGGCTGCGCTCTCTTCCCCTTACGTACGGAACTATGCAATAAGAGCAAAAATTATTACAGCCGTACATTATAGAAACCCAAGCGCTGATTTTCGAAACTCTATTCGGCAATATTCCCTCTATTATTCTTCCCTCGTCCTTACCGAAAATGTAATCACGTTTGCGTTTTTTAATATATGTCGCCAAAATCTCAGGGATTTTATATAGCATATTTGGTTCTGTCGTAAACGAAACAAAAGGATAACTTTTTTTAATTTTTTCAACCACTTTTTCTTCAGCGGCCATACAACCGCAAACACCGATAATCAATTTGGGATTTTGTGATTTCAGAATTTTAAAGCTACCGAGAACCGAAAAGGCTTTTTTCTCGGCATGATCACGTATAGCACAGGTATTCAAAATGATTAGATCGGCTTTATCGGGAGTGTCTGTCATTACATAGCCCATCGCTATTACCAATGCTCTGATTTTCTCACTATCGGCTTCATTCTGCTGACATCCGAAGGTTTGAACGTATGCGTGATGAATTTCGTCAGAAATCTCCTCTCTCACGGCGCAAATAAATCTATTGTATTCCGTATCTTTAACATTAATAATCATATCTTATTTCAAAATTCTTTCTACAAGTTTTTCGGGACTCATTCCAAGCATATCGTAAAGATTGCATTTAACGTCTGAAATCACGAAATTGTCATCAATCGCAAGTAAGTCAAAATTTCTCACGTCGTTGCCAAGACGCAAAAGCTCTTCACGAATAATCATTCCCGCACCGCCGTTTCGGATTCCTTCTTCCACGAACAAAACTGATTTAGCGTGGCTTGTGAAGTTTGCAATTTTTTCAGTTATTTCCTCATACGGCTTGAGTTTTTCGAGCAAGATAATTCCCGCGTCATATCCACGAATTTTTAAATCCTTATACGCCGCAACGACGTTTTCTACTATCTTGCCGTAAGTAATAAACAGATATTCGGGCATATCACCCTCAGAAAAGCTCGTTCGAACGCCGAAATTTTCAAAATCACCATCGGAATAAAAGGTATCTATCACCATTTGACTTTCATGAGCGTTCGGGTACCGTATTGCTATGGGAGATGAAAAAATACTAGCAACCTCAAGAGCGGATTTGAGCGAACCAAATGTTATTGGAGCAAAAATAGTCATATTGGGAATGTGAGACAAAAAAGCAACGTCAAAAATGCCATGATGAGTAGCGCCGTCGGAAATGGCAATACTCGCTCTGTCAACTAATATTTTTACCGGTAGATTTTGTAAAGCAATATCGTGAATTATATTGTCGTATCCTCTTTGTAAAAATGTTGAATAAATAGCCACATATGGCTTCTTACCCGCAGCGGCTAGTCCTGCGGAAAACGTTAGAGCGTGTTCTTCAGCAATTCCAACATCGAAACAACGGTTCGGATATTTTTCATTGAACAAATCCATACTCGTGCCAATACCCATAGCGGCTGTTACGCCAACGATTTGCTCGTCCTTTTCAGCTAGTCTTATCAGCTTTTTGGCGAATATGCTATGGAAGGTCTCGGATGTTTCATTTGAAGAATAAACACTGTGATAATCGTCCGGAGATTTTTCTGCCGGAACATATCCCCTGCCTTTTTGTGTTTTCACATGGACCACAACGCATTTATTTAACGCCTTGGCTTTGGCCAATGCCTTTTCTACTTTTTCGTAGTTATTGCCGTCAACATTTCCGATGTAGTATAATCCCAAGTCTTCAAAATAGTTTGAGGAGAGGAATAAGGATTTGAACTTCGCTTTAAAAAAACTTAAAACAGATTCGAAAAATTTACCGAGCGGAATTTTGTCAAGTACACTTTTTGTACCGCTTTTCCATTTTCTATATCCCTTCGAAACTCGAACGCTGGAAAGATAAGAAGCAAAGCTTCCTTTATTTAGGGAAATAGACATTCCGTTTTCATTAAGTATTATGATGAGCTTTGAATTGGGATTTGCGTTATTCAGAGCCTCGTGTACCATACCTCCCGTAAAAGCTCCGTCACCCAAGATTGCAACGCTGTAACTGTCCTTGCCGTCAAGCAAGTCTGCCTCTGCGTAGCCAATCGCCGCCGAAACGGACGTTGAGCTGTGGCCTGCGCCAAATGCATCGTGGCAACTCTCCTTCATTGAGGTGAATCCGGACAGTCCTCCCGGCTTACGCAGTTCCTTGAAACCGTCTTTTCTGCCTGTCAAAATCTTATGAACGTAAGATTGGTGACCTACATCAAATATTATGTGATCCTTCGGCGAATCGAAGACTCTGTGGATCGCAACGGAAAGTTCAACTACTCCCAGATTAGAAGCCAGATGTCCGCCCTGTTTTTCTATATTCTCAACAAGAAACTCTCGAATTTCTTTACAGAGGGCGGGAATATCCTTCCCGTCTAATTTTTTGACGTCATCGGGAGAGTTTATTTTATCTAAAAGATTAGAAGTCAAATTCACTGTACTTCTCCTTAAATTTGGGTGTTTTTCCGACTATCTTCGTAAAAGCGCGATAAAAGGCAGAGTAATCATTATATCCAACCTTATAAGCGGCATCCTGCGCGGTCATTCCGCCGTCGATAAGAATTTTCGCGTACATTACCCGTTTTTGATTTATATAGCCATGTATTGAAATGCCATTGTACTTTTTAAAGGCGCGGCAAAGATAGAACTTGCTTACAAAGAAATGCTTTGCAAGATATTCGAGTGTTACATTTTTAACTGACGAGGCATTCAAATACGCAATTACTCGCGCGCCAAGCTCGCTTTCATACTTTCGGCTTGGCTCACCTTTGTATTTTGAGATATACAAAATAAGCTGGGATAGCAAAAGTCTATAATGAATTTGGAGTGCGTCTTCCGAGAGCGTAACCCTCTTTTTGAATCCGTCAAAAATCGTCTTCAACTCATCGAAGTCGGTTTTTTGAGCGAAAAAACATCCTTTGCCTTCATCGTTGAAATCGAAAAGGTCAAAACGTCCCTCAACATCCGGTAGCACGTCATTTTTTGAAAATCTAACGACGAAAGCCGAGTTATCACCGTCAAAAACTATACTTCTATGGGTTAAAGGCTGTGTAAACACAATCGTCCCTTGCGAGACCTTATATTCCTCGCCCTCGACCATACAAACGCCGTTTCCACGAAGCACGTAAATAATTTCATACCTGTCATTGCACATAGGAAGAAGCGCAGACAAGTCGGAGGCCAA
>JAZUPQ010000049.1:0-1887 GCA_045605265.1 Eubacteriales bacterium
GCTACGATCCGACTTCCTGGTCATTTCCGTGCCGATGGCGTTCTTCGGAGGAATAGGCTCTGCGGCGGCCGAGGGAATTTTATTCAAGGGAGGCAACGTCTTTTCAGCCTTGGCGAAGGCAAGAATTTTCGCTTTTGACAAGACGGGAACCTTGACAAGCGGAGAGTTCAGAGTAAACAGGGTTTATGAATACGGCGCCGGAGAGGAAGAAATTTTATCTATCGCCGCGAGTGTGGAAAAAAACTCAAATCACCCGATTGCAAACTGTCTCAAAAAAAGCGGAAAAATACTCGAAGACGTCACTTCCTTTGAGGAGATTTCGGGCAGAGGAGCAAAGGCGTTCGTAGAAGGTAAGCTATGTCTTGTCGGAAACGAAAAAATGATGCTTGAAAACGGAATCGAATTGCCGACGACGAGTAAATTTGCAAGTGTATTTGTCGCTAAAAATGGCAGGTATTTGGGAAGTATAGAATTGACGGACGAAGTAAAAAAAGAGGGAAAAGAAACAATAAATCAGCTCCACGAGCTAGGCGCAGAAAAATGTGTGATTTTGTCGGGCGATAAAGAGGAAAATGTATCGAAAATAGCAACAAAAGTTGGCATAAACGAGTATTTTAGCGCGCTTTTGCCCGATGAAAAGTATGCGAAACTTGAAGAATTTTCTGCCAAACGCGGTGTTGTTTACGTCGGTGACGGAATAAATGATGCCCCCTCTCTCGCCCGCAGCGACGTAGGAATTGCCATGGGCGGAGTCGGCAGTGACGCTGCGATAGAGTCCGCCGATATCGTCATAATGACCGACAATCTTTCAAAACTTCCAATCGCTGTAAAAATCGCTGAAAAAACTATTGCAATCTCCAAGCAAAATATTGTTTTTGCCCTTGGAGTAAAGTTTATGATTTTGATTCTCGGCGCGCTCGGATTTGCTAATATGTGGCTTGCGGTTTTTGCCGATGTAGGCGTTGCGGTTTTGGCAATTCTGAATTCTATGAGAACATTAATTCGGAGTAAATAATATGCGCTATTATATGCTGAATAAACCAAAGGGGTATGTTTCTGCCTGCTCGGACGAAAGGTGCGCCACCGTGCTTTCTCTCTTTCCCGATGAAATCAGAGAAGGGTTGTTTCACGTCGGCAGACTTGATAAAAACACCGAGGGACTTTTGCTTGTAACCGACGATGGCGAGATGTGCTATCGCCTCTTAAAGCCCGAGAACGAAATCCCCAAGTCCTATATTTGCTACGTGAACGGCGAGCTTTCCGAAGAACAAATCAGGGAAGTCGAGTCTGGGATAAAAATCTACAAAAACAGCGAAAGCCTGACATTACCCGCAAGAGTTGAAATTTTAGAAAAACGCAGGCTTGGAGAAATCAAAAATTATCTCACAGGGAAGGACGTAGCCTTTGCAAACAGAAAACCCGAATTTCCCGTCACTCTGGTACGCGTAACTATTACCGAGGGTAAAAAACACCAAGTCAAGCGAATGATGGGCTATATGGGAACTCGTGTTTTGTATCTGAAAAGGCTGTCTATGGCAGGTCTTTCTCTTGACGAGAGCCTGAGCCTCGGCGAATACCGTCATTTAACCGACGAAGAGATAGAAATTCTGCGTATGAACTTTCAAACATAGTAAAAAAGGACTTCTCCCGAAGTCCTTTTTAGTTAATAATTTTTCATTCTGCGTTCAATTTCTCTGTTTGCGTCGCGTTTTGCGATAGAGTCTCTCTTATCGTAGAGCTTCTTACCGCGGCAGAGACCTACTGCCATTTTTACTCTCGAACCCTTGAAATAAAGCGATAGAGGAACAAGAGTGTAACCGTCTCTTGACACAAGTCCCGTTAGCTTCATAATCTCTCTTTTGTGCATAAGCAGTTTTTTGGGTCTCA
>JAZUPQ010000050.1:0-4217 GCA_045605265.1 Eubacteriales bacterium
TGAAATCCAGCTCATCGGTGCAACAACCTTAGATGAATACCGCAAAAATATCAGCGGTTGGAAGAGCGGTTATTTTGATACTCTCATAGAGAGAGCATATAACACCAGAAATGATCAACTCAGAAGCGAAGCGCTTGCAAGAGCGGAGTTCATCCTCTTGGACGATGCGCCAATAGCTCCCGTTGTGTTCAACACGAGCTTTGCTTTTGTAAATGAAGAGCTCAAAGGCGTTGAGGCGGACGGTTTCGGCAACTTCGTTTTGACCGAAGCATTACTCAAAGATTTTGAGCAATATTACGAGGATTAATTAAAATTTGTACACCGTAGCGGTCATTCCGCTACGGTACCATAAGGTAAAAACGATGAAAAGTAAAAAAGGCAAACATAAATATTCGTTGAACACCCTTATAGATATAAAGGTGTTTTTGTTGTTTTTATTATCCAACATCGGTTCGCCGCTCGACCATACTACCTTAATTGAAATCGTCTCGGAAAATACTGATGAAATCGCCATTGACTATGAAGAGTGTATAAATCAGTTAGTGGACTCGGGACATCTGCTTTTTGATGAAATTGACGGTGAAAGGTACTATATGATTTCCAAGACGGGCAGAATGGTTTCTTCTGAACTGTACGACTCATTAGACGAGGAAATCAGGGAGAGAAGCATCAAGAGCGCTGCTAAGTATCTCGCCCTTTCCAGAAGCGGAAAGAGTATTAAAAGTTCCATTACCGCAACAGAGGAGGGCAGGTTTAAAGTTACCCTCTCAACCTACGACTCCGTGGGTGAAGTTATGAAGATTGATATCACCGTGGCAAGTAAGGCAGAGGCGGAAAAAATTAAGTCTAATTTTGACACAAAACCAGAGAATGTATACCGCGGAGTTCTCTTCGCCACATCGGGCAGAATGGAATATATGTCATAAAATGTTGACTAAATTCACAAAAAATTAACTTTTTTTCAAAAAAGTATTGACATTTTGTATATAAAAAGATATAATTAGTTTATTAATAGGCGGAATATAATGAGTATAACCGAAGATAAAGAGTTGGATAATTTAATTGAAAAAGTTAAGCTTGGCGATGACGATGCTTTTGCTTTTCTCCTTTCAAAATATACGCCTATGCTTAATCGCGTAATATCCGGTTTTTCCAATGCCAAGATTTCGTATGGCGAGGCTTTTTCGGAGGCGAGTGTCGCGCTCTACCGTTCGGCTATGTCTTATGATACAGAGAACGGTTCTGTGACTTTTGGACTTTATTCCAAAATTTGCGTTTACCGCAGACTTTGCGACTTTTACGCGAAGGCAACCAAGGACGATGTTTTGGTTGATTTGGATTTGGAAAACATCGTTGTAAATAACAATATTGAAAACCGTTTGGTAGGCAACGAGCGAATGTCAGAGTATTTGAAAACGGCGGAGAAAATCCTGTCACAGTACGAGTACGAGGTATTCTTGCTGTATGTAGATGGATGCGATACCAAGACCATAGCCGACAAACTCGGTAAGGACGTCAAATCGGTTGAGAATGCGAAAAGCAGAATGTTTCGCACGTTGAGAGAAGAGTCTAAGCTTTTCTCTGACAGTTATTAGTCAATATGCCCGAGTAGCTTAAGGGAGAGCGTTGGTCAATTACAAAGGCGTCGGTTTAAATCCGTCCAAGGGCAAATATTTATAACCCATTTAAGTGAGGAAGAAAAAACATGTACGAAGACAAGACATTGAAGTGCAAAGATTGTGGCAACGAGTTCGTGTTCACAGCAGGTGAGCAGGAATTTTACGCGCAGAGAGGATTTGAGAACGAGCCCTCTAGATGCAAAGAATGCCGCACTGCAAAGAAGAACGCAGCAAGAGGAGCAAGAGAAATGTTCACAACTGTATGTTCTGATTGCGGCAAGGAGTGCCAAGTGCCCTTCAAGCCTACCGAAGGTAAACCTGTTTTCTGTAGCGAATGCTTCGCTGCTAAAAGAGCCGACAGAGCCTAAGTTACCTTAAGCAAAAAAACAAGGATGAAGAAGCTTCTTCATCCTTGTTTTTTTGCTCTCCAATAAGCAGATTTAGTTTTAAAAAGACCGCGCAATTTCAAAAGGTCGATAAAAGCGAAAAAATTGTATAATATCATACGCAAATGCGAACGGTAATATTGTTCGCACTAACGAATGATATAAAAAGGCTTTTTTGAGAGGTAAAATGGAATGTATTGCAATAGAGGAAGTCGCAGAAATAACCACGAGACGCAGGTTCTTTTCGAGTAGAGGTTGCTTACTCTCGCGCTGATATATCCCTTATCTGTGATGATGCTTGGTGTGAAGTCAAAAGGCTCTATAAGATTTATAATGAAGGCTGGTTAAAACTCTAGGGAACAGTCAGAGAAAAGAAGATTTTGACAACGCTTTCCGACAAGGAGTATGTTCAATCCCGAGATTGCCGAGAAGCTATATCTTTCACTCTCGGTCGTTAAGTTGGCGGTGCGAATCGTATCCGAAAAATCGGGAATGACTCGTTCAAACTTTGCATTTTGCATTTTACATATCCTTTTCATCCCCGCAAAGATATATAAATTTTCCTTTTAAGCCAAAAATGGCCGAAAAAGCAGACCTAAAAAAATGATTTTAGGTAATACCGCAAACTAAAATATTCTGCTATACTGTTATCAAAGACAGCGTAGCAGTTTTTTTAATAAGCTTGTTAAAGCAACAATCATATTTTTAATAAAGGAAATGAAATTATGAAACTCCGGAATATGAATTTTTTCTCAAGATACAAAATGTGGATTTTGGCTTTCTTTATCGCAGTAATGCTACCGTTGCTTTTCGCTTGCGCGGAGGACGGTCAGGATAAAGGAGGTAATGACGCTCATGTTCATGCTTACACGGAAAAGCTGACTTGGTTAAAAGAATCCGTTATTACGGAGAGAACCTGTGTACAGGAAGGCGAATACTATTATGTTTGCACCTGTGGAGCAATAGGAACAGAAACCTATACAGTAGGTCTTACTCCGCATCAATTCTCCGAGCGTATTGAGGATGAGGCTCACCTTGCCTCCGAGGCAACCTGCATTGATCCGAAGCGGTATTATTACGACTGTTCGGAATGCTCTGCAATATCCGAGGAACTGACCTTCTTTTCCGGCCTCCGCGCCGAGCATAAATATGTTGATAACACCTGCGCATACGGCTGCGGAGATGAATTTAACCAATACACTCTTTCTGAAAACGAAGAGTACTATACTCTGACAAATTATAGAGAAGATACGTCGGTTATAAGAGTTCCCGCCACATACAAGGGACTGCCCGTTAAAGCCATCGGCGAGCATGCGTTCAGCTCGGTTGGCGTCAAAGAGATTATTTTGCCGCCAAGCGTTGATACGATACATAATTACGCCTTCTATGATCATAAAACATTGGAAAAAATCAACCTGGAAGGCATTATGTACATAGGAGAATGCGCATTTTACAACTGTGAGATGCTCGCTGAAGTAGATTTAGTCAATGTCTTAACGCTCGGTGAATATTGCTTCAGCGGCGTGGGACTTTCCGAGGTAACTATTCCCGAGGGAGTTATCGAAATCGGTACAAACGCATTCTCCTTCTGCGGAAAGCTGATAAAAATAAATTATTTGGCTGTAAGCTGCGCAGATCTTGAACAGTTTGAGAGCATAGTCGGAAATCAAAATGCGGACGCGCCTTATATATGCCTTTATATAGGAAATAAGGTAGAAAAAATACCCGACAATGCATTTTCTTATTCAAAGCTCAGCAAAATCGAATTCGCACCCGACAGTGCTTGTCATACCATCGGTCAAAGAGCTTTTAACAGCTTTAGCGGTGAAATACCTCTCGAGCTGACCACAATAGAAAACATCGGTGAGTATGCGTTTGCTCATAGCGGAATAACCGAGCTGACTCTCGGCGGAAAAATAAATGTTGTTGGAAATTCGGCTTTCTCGCATTGTGAAAGGCTGACGAAGGTTGTCATAGCGGCAAACGGAGGCGGGTTTGGCGATTATCTGTTTGCAAGCGGTGCCGACTCTGTTGATATTTATTACCTGCATAACGGAGATGAGCATATCCGCAGAGCTCTGTGGAGCTGCAATGCAAATCTTATCATTGGTAAGGACGTAAAAACAATCCCTGCCAATTTTGAAGAAGGTGGAGTCGTAACCCTAAGCTTTGAAGACGGTGCGTCTGACGTAAGTATTGGAGACAAAGCTTT
>JAZUPQ010000051.1:0-5161 GCA_045605265.1 Eubacteriales bacterium
AATTTACTTAAATTGCTCATTTTAAATTTTAATTTGTTGTTGTTTTTCTGTATTGAACTGAAAGTCACAAGTCGAGGATTTTCAGTGTGGCTCGTGGCTCAAAGCTCATAGCACAAGGCTATTAATTCAACGACAAATTTACGAAATATTTTACGAAGAATAAAAAAATTCGATATAAAAGACATATTTGAATATGCAAATAATCCTTCTGTTTCGCAATATCTCTTGTGGCGACCTCATCCGGACTTGAAATATACCGAGAGTTACTATAAAACTGTGAACAAAATGTATAAAAGCGCAAAATTTTATGACTATGCTATAATCTATAAAGCAGACAATAAAATGATCGGTACCTGCGGTTTTACTTCTTTTGATTTACAAAATAATTCCGGCGAAATCGGATATGTATTGAATCAGAAATATTGGGGGAAAGGTCTTGCTAACGAGGCGGTAAGTCGTATAATAGAATTTGCGAAAGACAAGTTACAACTAGATTCTCTATATGCTGAATTTATCGAGGGGAATTCCTCAAGCAAAAACCTGCTTTTATCTCTTCGATTTGAAAACGCTAAAGAAAGAGAACATAGCATCATCATAAAAGGCAAACCGCAAAAAATCCATGTATATACCAGAATGTTATAATAATGTAATATAAACGTATAAAATCTAATATAATTAAGCAGTAATAAATACGGAGGAAGATATGAAAAAACTCTTATCAATACTGCTTTTTTTATCGTTGTTATTATGCTTTAATGCCACTTCTTTTGCAATTAATCTGACTAATATGCAGGCAGAAAAGGACATAACACCCTTTGAGACTGAGGCTACTTCTGCGGTGTTAATGGAAGCAAATACCGGGAAAATTCTTTATTCTAAAAATTCAGACGAAGCATTACCACCCGCTTCGGTTACTAAAATTATGACAATTTTATTACTAGTTGAAGGGATAAAAGATGACAAAATATCTCTTACAGATAATGTCTGTGTCAGCGAATATGCATCATCTATGGGTGGAAGTCAGGTCTTCCTAAAGGAAGGCGAAAAAATGAGCGTAGAAGAACTTTTGAAATGTACTATTATAGCCAGCGCCAACGATGCGGCAGTAGCCCTGGCAGAGCATCTAGCAGGTAGCGAAGCTAATTTTGTTAGAATGATGAACGAAAGGGCCGCCTCTTTAGGACTGACAAACACATTTTTTGAAAACGTTACAGGCTTAGATGATACTACAAATAAACACTACTCCTCTGCAAATGATATTGCCACAATGTCTCGAGAACTAATCAAATATCCAATTGTTACAAAATACAGTTCAATGTGGCAGGATACTATCAGAAATGGTGATTTCACACTTACAAATACCAATAGGCTTGTTAGATTTTATGATGGGTGTAACGGCTTAAAAACGGGCTCTACAGCAAAGGCCGGGTATTGCGTTAGCACGACTGCTTCACGGGGAGATATGGACTTAATTGCGGTAGTAATGAATGCCCCATCAAGAGATACGAGAAACAAAATTGCGAGAGAACTTTTAGATTACGGTTTTGCAAACTATGCTATATACCATGCTGAAGAAGAATTTGTAGAAAGCGCGCCTGTTTATTTTGGAAAAGCCGATGGAATCAATATTTATTCCAAAGAATTTTTCGCTTTGGTTGAAAAGGATAAAATCAAAAAGGTAGAAATGAAGTACGAAATTCCCGAATATATCGTTGCCCCTATTAATTCCGGAAACGTCGTTGGAAAAATAGTCTACGAAATCAATGGAGAAGAAATCGGTACTACGGAATTATTCGTTAAAGAAAACATTGAAAAACAAACTTTTTGGGGAATCTTTGTAAAAATACTTAAAACTATTGTTGGCGCGCAATAATAAATCACAAATTATACTTGATTTTAAAAGTAATTGGTAGTATAATTTAGAAAAGACCAATGGAGAGGAAGTTAAAATGTTAAAAATCAATACTAAATTCACAAAAGATTTTATAAGCAAAGAAGAAATGAATGCTCTTTCCGATTCGGCAAAAGGCGCTCTATCTAAAATCATAAACCGAAACGGTGAGGGCAACGATTTTTTAGGTTGGAAGGATTTGCCTTACAATTATGACAAAGAGGAGTTCGCGAGAATCAAAGTCGCAGCAAATAAAATCATCAAAAATTCAGATATCCTTGTAGTAATCGGCATAGGCGGTTCATATCTCGGCGCTAGAGCTGCTATTGAATTTGTTAAGAGTCCGCTTTATAATAATCTAAAAAAAGATACTCCGGATATATATTTTGCCGGAAACAATATTTCAACCGGAGCGCTTAATGAACTGTTAGCAATTTGCGAAGGGAAGGATATATCTGTAAATGTAATATCAAAATCGGGCACAACCACCGAACCGGCTATCGCTTTTAGAGTGTTCAAAGCTTTGCTAATAAATAAATACGGGGAAGACGGTGCAAGGGAAAGAATATTCGTCACAACCGATAAGGCGCGCGGTACGCTCAAAAAGTTTTCGGATGAGGCGAAATACGAAACCTTCATAATTCCAGACGATGTAGGCGGAAGATACTCCGTACTGACTGCAGTAGGACTTTTACCCATAGCGGTTGCCGGCATTGACATTGATGAGATGATGAAGGGAGCTCAGGACGCACAAAACAGGTTTACACACGACTGCCTTGATACTAACGAAGCAATGCAATATGCGATCCTGAGAAACGTCCTGTACAATAAGGGCAAAAATACAGAAATACTTGTCGGCTATGAACCGTATCTTCTTATGCTCAACGAGTGGTGGAAACAATTATTTGGAGAGAGTGAAGGAAAAGACGGGAAGGGAATTTACCCCGCATCTGCAATATTTTCTACCGACCTTCACTCCCTTGGACAATATATACAAGAGGGGCAGCGAATGTTGTTTGAAACCGTCATTAACATTAAAGATTCTGGCGCAACATTTAAAATTCCGAATGATGATGCAAATATTGACGGGCTTAATTTCCTATCCGACAAAGAACTTGACTATGTTAATAAAACCGCTATGATTGCAACACTGATGGCTCATGTTGATGGCGGAGTTCCTAATATTGTTATTGAGCTTGATGACAGAACCGCCTATTCCTTTGGCTTATTAGTCTATTTCTTTGAGATTTCCTGCGCAATATCCGGTTACATGCTTGGTGTCAACCCGTTTAATCAACCCGGAGTTGAGGCCTACAAAAAGAATATGTTTGCGCTTCTTGGCAAACCCGGCTATGAGGAATTATCAAAAAAGATTTCTTCAAAAATTTAATAAATATTTTTGCATAAACAACAAAAAAAGTATTGATTTTTGCTTACAAATAGTGTAGAATATAATCAAGAGGGGAGTCGTACATCGGTTATGACTCGATTGACTCAAAAAACAGGAGGATACTAATATGATTAAATTATTTATCGGTAGCAAAGGCTCCGGAAAGACAAAAACACTTATCGAACTTGTTAACAATGCAACAAATAGTTCTAACGGCTCTGTTGTATGCATCGAGAAGGGTGATAAGCTCACTCACGATGTTACATACAAAGCACGTCTTGTAGATACAAATGATTATAAAATAGAAGATTCAGAGGCTCTCTACGGCTTTATAGCAGGCATTCTCGCATCAAACAACGATATAACCGATGTATTTGTTGATTCCGCGCTCAAAATTTGCGGTAACGATGTAGCAGCATTTGATTTGATGCTCGCAAAACTCAATGAAATTGTTAAGAATATTAATCTTGTTATGACAGTTTCTATTCCTGTTGAAGATTGTCCGGAAAGCATCAAAGCCTACGCTTAATTTTAAAACTTACTACTGCAAGTGCATACAACTGCATTTGCAGTCTTTTTTTGCACTTTTTTTCGGAAATGCATAATATATTAACGAGGTAAAAAATACCTTAAATCTATTCGTTATCTATGTGAAACGAGGGAGAAGTACAATGCAAGAAAACAGAAATAATTCCTGCTGTGGAAATCAGGATACTAGAAACACTATTTGTATTGACACAATGAGGGTTTTGGACAGTTGCAGAGATAGAGATTGCTTCGAAGATGCGAGAGTGTACGTAACAGCTTTTGGAGAAGGAATACTTGCAACTACAACAAATGTCAGAACAAAAAATGCCACTTTAATTTGGGCATACGTTGGAGTTGATGAAGTACCGTTTAATTGTGGATTTTATCAAATTACAGTAAAATATTACATCTCGCTTGAATTTGAAGCCTGTATGGGAATGGGCAATAATCAAACCTTTTCCGGTATTGCAGTAGTTCAAAAAGATGTAGTACTGTACGGTGGAGAAGGGAAAATTACAAGCTATTCTTCCTCTCCGGAAAATAATTACTGTAGTATTGGTAATATTAATACCGTTTCAAATAATGCGCCTGTCGCAATAGTCGAGACCGTAGAACCCATAATCCTTGGCACAAAAATCAAAGATTGTTCCTGTCCGTGCTTTGATACGCCTGACATTCCTAAATGCCTGTGCGAATGTTTAAACGGAGAAATCAGTACAAATAACAACACTCCACGGCTTTACGTATCAATAGGTATTTTCTCGGTTGTAAAAATTGAACGCCCGACACAAATTCTCGTTCAAGCTACCGATTACAGCGTACCTGACAAAGAGTGTGTACCTGCAACGAATGACGACAACCCATGCTCGTTATTCAATACAATAGCATTCCCTGTAAATCAGTTCAAATTCAACTCTTCTCAAAGAAATGAAAATCCGAGCGAAAACGGCCGCGGCGGATGTGGTTGCGGAAGATAAAATATAATTTTTACAGATAATAAAAAATGCGAAGATAAGCGAATAGCAAATCCTCGCATTTTTTATTATTAATTAGCTGTTTTGTCTCATAATTTCATAGGCAAACATTGTAGTGGCAGAAGCACAGGAAAGGGAAGCCTTAAACTCTCGCTCATACCCAATTTTCACAAGCAAATTTGCTTTTTGCAGCATCGATACAGAAATCCCGCGTTTCTCACCACCAACGATTAATAAAATGGGTTTTTTTAGTTCGCATTTACCGAGAATATTATCAGTCCGCTCATCTGCACACACAATTTTATATCCTTTGTTAACGAACAGGTCGACATCATCCGATGATGATAATTTGTAAGCGGGGAAAAGTTCGGAAGCGCC
>JAZUPQ010000052.1:0-2281 GCA_045605265.1 Eubacteriales bacterium
CTTCCCAAGATCCCTGCTGCCGAAAGAATTGATGTAGACGATAACGGTAAAATAAGCGGTTTGTTCAAGTCGGATGCCAAGCGGTCTTAGGAAGACAAGAGAAGAACACAACTCCTTGGCTCACAGAACGACATGGCTACGATCCGACTTCTTCCCAAGATCCCTGCTGCCGAAAGAATTGATGTAGACGATAACGGTAAAATAAGCGGTTTGTTCTGATAAAATGATATTTGCGTGAAAGCGATCTTCTCTTTATGATATAATTGATTGTTCCACGCAGTTCATCAATAAAAAATAATGCCGCAATGCGGCAGAATGGAGATTATTATGAAATATCTGAAACGTATAGCGCTCGTGCTGGCATTGGCATGCTTTATGTCGTTGGTTTTTTCGTCCTGCGATATGCTTGCGAATCTCGGAGGCTTGGGAAACGAAGTCGAAGACCCTACGGATGGCGGCAACGGCTTTATTAATTCCGAGCTCGACGGAATCAATAAAATTGAAATTGTTGACGGCGATCTTATAATAACGCTTGCTGACGGAAACGTTGTAAACATGGGTCCCGTTGATGATTCCAAGGGTACTCTTGGCTTGGAGTTCTATCCTCTGCCCGACGGAACCTACGGCGTGGCAGTAGGCAAAGCACACTTTCTCAATCAAATAGTAATTCCTTCTACTTATAAGGGATGTGCCGTAACTCAGATCCTTGAGGGCGGCTTCACGTATAGCGAAGTCGAAAGAATAACCATTCCTTCAAGTATAACGTATATTGGTGAGAGAGCCTTCTGGGGTTGCTCCGATCTCAGCTCCATAACCTTTGACGGAAGTGTCAGTGAGGCTGAGCGCCTTGGTGAGAACGGCTGGAATAATAACGGACACCACAATGTAAGCGTAAGCTGTAATAACGGTGTGTTTACGGTTGGAAGCAACGATCCCGGGAACAACACTCCGGGCAACGGCGATGAAACCGAAGGATGGGAAGACGAGTCATCCTCGAGCGAGTGGGAAGAGAACTATCGGTTTGAGGAATATGGTACCTACTATAACGGAGAATTCGTAACTGTTTTGAAATCTACCAACCGCTATGTAGACAATTCTGTATGCGAATATTATACCTATGCAGAAGTAACGGGCTATATGACCTTTGATTATAGGGTGTCTTCCGAGAGTAGTTGTGACGTGCTCGAAGTATACGTTAACGGTACCTGTGTTTTGAGTGATTCGGGAGAAACGGGATATCACTCATATTCTGATTACGTTCACTACGGTGATCTGATTAGATTTGTTTATCAGAAAGACGGCTCGGTAAATAACGGGGAAGACTGCGCATATATATTAGATCTCCAATTTACTGACGATTATGAAGAAGAAACGACCGAAGCCCCCTTCGATGAATCCTATGAGGAGAACTACTACTTTGAGGAAACCGGAGAGTATTATAACGGAGAATATGTGTCCGTATATAAATCCACCAACACCAATATCAATTACTCCACGTGCGTGATGACAAGATACGCAACCGAGTCCGGCTATATGACCTTTGACTATAAGGTGTCATCGGAGAGCGGATGTGACGTACTCAGAGTCTACGTAAACGGTTCTCAGGTTTTTAGCGCTTCGGGCGAAGAAGGATACGATAGCTTTTCTTATTACGTTTATTCCGGGGATCTGATCAGCTTTGAGTATGAGAAGGACGGCTCGATAAGTAGCGGAGACGATCGCGCATATATCCGAGATCTCAAATTCGGTCAGGATGGCGAAGCCCCTGAAATTGGCACAGAAGAAATCGAATCCTTCGAGTTCTGTCAATTTGAGATGTACGAAACCTATTACAACGGGGAATACGTCAACGCACTTAAATCAACCAATACGTCAGATAATTCTGCCAGTCAGTATCTGTTCGAAGCTTACTCTTCCGGATACCTTAGGTTTGACTATAAGGTGTCCTCCGAATCGAGCTATGACCGTCTCTTAGTTTATATAAATGATGATCTGGTTCTTGATGATTCGGGAGAAAGCGGATATATATCGTTTGAATATACTGTTTCGATCGGTGACTCTATAGCCATTGAGTATAATAAGGATGAGTCGCAAAGCTCGGGCGAGGATTGCGCGTATATTTATGATATTAGAATTGAATAGTATGCTTGGGGCTGCATTCTAAATGATGCAGCCCCCCATTTTGGTAGTGTAAATAAACCCCCAGTTCTACTGGGGGAGCGGAAAAACAGAGCAGGGCTACAAATAAATAGGGC
The DNA here is from genome assembly GCA_045605265.1 of Eubacteriales bacterium. Classification (GTDB taxonomy): domain Bacteria; phylum Bacillota; class Clostridia; order Oscillospirales; family CAG-272; genus UBA1740. Next base: position 2,256 of record JAZUPQ010000052.1, read on the forward strand.
GAGCTTTAAGCAAGCCCATTGAAAAG
>JAZUPQ010000053.1:0-88997 GCA_045605265.1 Eubacteriales bacterium
TAATAAGTTGACAAAAGGTCCGAATAATGCTATAATAATCGCAAATTGATACAAGAGGATACCGCCTATGAAAGTTTATAAAAAAATCACTGACCTCGTGGGAAACACACCGCTTTTGGAGCTTGAAAAATACGAAGAAAAAAACGCCCTTTTGGGCAAGGTCTTTGCAAAGCTCGAATACTTTAATCCTGCGGGAAGCGTAAAAGACAGGGTTGCTCTCGCTATGATTTGCGACGCAGAGGAGCGCGGTCTTTTAAGAGACGGCTCCGTTATCATAGAATCCACCAGCGGAAATACCGGAATAGGTTTGGCTATGGTAGGTTGCTCAAGGGGGTACAGAGTAATTTTGACTATGCCCGACACTATGAGCATAGAAAGGCGAAATCTTCTTCGCGCATACGGAGCAGAATTGGTTTTAACAGAAGGAAAACTTGGCATGTCGGGAGCTATTGAAAAAGCAAACGAGCTTTTAAAGACTATTCCCAATTCATTTATGCCGAGACAGTTTGAAAACCCTGCCAATCCACGAGCTCACTTGTCCTCAACGGGTGTGGAAATCTGGAATGACACCGACGGAAACGTAGACATTTTTGTAGCGGGAGTTGGCACAGGCGGTACTTTAAGCGGAGTCGGCGCTTATCTAAAAAGCAAAAATCCCAACATCAAGGTTGTTGCGGTTGAGCCCGACGAAAGCCCCGTTTTGTCAGGCGGAAAGTCGGGAGCTCACAAGCTTCAAGGAATTGGCGCAGGATTTATACCAAAGACGCTTGACACCGAAATTTACGACGAAATTTTTGCCGTCTCGTCCGACGACGCTTACTCGACCTGCAAGGAGCTTGCAAGGTGCGAGGGATTGCTGGTAGGTATTTCATCGGGCGCCGCCTTATTCGCCGCCAACACCTTGGCTTCCCTGCCTGAAAACAAAGGCAAAATCATCGTAGTTCTTTTGCCCGACTCCGGGGAAAGATACTTATCCACACCGGGATTTATCTGATAATCTTTTGGCTTTATGCCACAATCTCCAAAGAAAAAACCGAGGCAAAATAACAAAAAATAATTACAGGCAAAAAGGAGATGCCGAGAAAGTACTCGGCATCTCCTTTTTTATTTCGGTTTATACCTTTTTAATCATCATATTTTGTCCTTTAATCTGACGGATAAAATTCCCGACAGGATACCGATAAGTGCGCCGGAAACGACTCCCACTACCAACAGAGCGGGAAGATACACGAAAATAGTTGACGTACCCATAACGAAGGAGGCGCAAATAACCTGGCCTATATTATGAAACACTCCGCCCAACGCGCTTACCCCTATTTGCGAAAAAAGATTGATTTTTTTAAAAGCAATCATAATCAAAAATGATAAGAGCGCTCCGGAAAGACTGTATAGCATACTGACAAACGAGCCGAAAATAAGCGCGCTCAAAAGTACGCGGATAATTGACACCGAAAGGGCAGGCTTTGCACCCAAGGTATAAAGCAAAAACACCGTCACCATATTAGAAAGCCCTATTTTCATTCCGGGAATTGCTACAAGCGGGGGTATTTGAGACTCAATAAATGATAATATCATAGCAAGCGCGACAGCGACCGCAAGGAAGGTTAATTTTTTAACGGGAAAGTTACTTTTCATAGTTATAAAATCTCCTCGCCTTCACCGACAACTTCAATTAAAATCTTGTTTGGCAGACATATAATTCTCTGTCCGACTTTTGAAATTTTGCCCATTCTGACGCAAACCTGGTCCTTGCATTCCGCGTGCTTAATATAAGCGAAACCGTCTTTTATAATTAAGAGATTGGTGCCGCCATTCAGTTCGTACTCCCCGTTAATTTCAAGCGAATATTCAAACTTGACCTCGCCGTCAACGCTAACCCTTACTGCCTCTCCGTTTCCTTTTTCGGAGTTCGTTACCAAGAGAATAATAATGAAAACGAATAGCAAAGATAATATTAATATTATATCAAAAATATGCTTCTTTTTCATATTTATCCTCCCGATTTGCAAATATAAGTTTACTTTAATATGAAAAACTGTCCGACGGACAGTTTTTCTTTTTTGTGTTATTCAAAATGCGCCCCGCAAATAAAGTTGCCCTCGTGAATACATTTTACAGGACAAGCCTTTCTGCATTCTCCACAGCCTGTACACTTGTCATAATCAATTTTTGGAAGGTTGTTTTCCAAATGAATTGCGTCGTGAGGACAAACCTTTTCGCATTTTCCGCAGGCTATACAAGCTCGCTCGCATGTCTTTCTTGCAATTACGCCCTTGTCGTGATTGGAGCACTTTACAGTAACGCGAGATGTGTCTCTGATCAATGATATGATGTGATTGGGACAAGTCTTTACGCAAAGGCCGCATCCGATACACTTTCTCGGGTCTACAACCGCAATATTATTGTCGTTTATGCAAATCGCATCTCTTACGCAGACGCTGACGCAGTCTCCGTAGCCAAGGCAGGCGTAGGTGCAGAAATTGTCTCCCGAATAGTTCATATTTGCGCTGGCGCAATTTTTAAGGCCTTCGTAGTGATACTTTCTGTTTTCGGGTTTGCAATCGCCGTTACAAGCGACATATGCAACCATTTCAACCACATCCTCCGCTTCAACACCCAGCATTTTCGCTATATCCTTTGCAACACCGTCGCCACCGGGAACACAAAGCGAAGCGTTGTTTGTTTCGCCTTCTGCCAACGCCTTAGCATATCCGTCGCAGCCGGAATATCCGCAAGCGCCGCAGTTTGCGCCCGGCAATCTCTCTCTTATTTCCTTCATTTTCGCATTTTCCTTTACTCCGAAAAACACCGAAGCTAAGGTTAGAAGTACGGCGCACAAAACCCCTGTAATCAAAAGTACGAGGGTAGGTATTAAAATTTCCATATTGCGCCCCCTTACTTCAACAGATTTTCAACAATTCCCGCAAAGCCGTAAAAGGCAAGGGAAACTATTGATGCGGCGATTAACGTTACAGGAAGTCCCCTGAATGCCTTTGGGGACGGACAGTTTTCTATTCTCGAACGAACGCCCGAAAAGAGAACCATAGCAAGTAAAAATCCCAGTCCTACACCTAAGGATGCAACCATAGATTCTATAAAATTATATCCGTCGTTTATATTGTTGATGGTTACACCAAGCACCGCGCAGTTAGTCGTTATAAGAGGCAAATACACACCGAGCGATTTGTGAAGGGCGGGTATAAACTTTTTGAGCAATATCTCAACGAATTGCACCAATGCGGCAATCACAAGGATGAACAAAATAGTCTGCAAATATCCAAGACCTAATTTGTCGAGAACAAATATCTGCAAAGGATAGGTAACGGCAGTAGCGAAAAGCATTACGAAAGTAACCGCAATTCCCATACCGCAGGCCTGATCTATTTTTTTTGAAACTCCGAGGAATGGGCAGATACCCAAAAATCTTTGAAGAACATAGTTGTTAACAAGAACACCCGTCATCAAAATCAATATAAGTTCTTTCACTGTTCCGTAGCCTCCTCTCCGCTTGTATTAGAAGAAACCGCGTTAACCTCCTGCATTTCGGAGCAAGAGGTCTTTCCGCAAAGAGATGCCGATGGACAGCCCTCGCAGGAGAAATCCTTTCTCTTTTCTTTTCCTTTTTTCGGGTCGATTTTATTTACCACAGCAATCATAATACCGAAAATCAAGAAACCGCCCGGCGCTTGCGCCAAAATCGGAATTTTGTAACTGCTCAAAAACGGAATTTCCATTCCCGCGAAGCTTCCTAAGCCCAAAACCTCACGAATTGTGGCCATAGCAAGCAAGGCAATTAAAAAACCAATTCCCATTCCAAGTCCGTCCAAAGCGGAATCAATCGGCTTGTTCTTGCTTGCGAACATTTCAGCCCTGCCGAGAATTATACAGTTTACAACAATCAAAGCGAGATATACGCCCATTAACTCGTAAATCGAAGGCAGGTACGCTTGAAGCATCATTTGTACTATTGAAACGAATCCCGCGATAACCACTATATAGCAGGGGATTCTCACGCTGCTCGGAATCGCATTACGCAGTAATGATATAACGATATTTGAGCAAACAAGGACGACGGTAGCGGCAATTCCCATTCCTATCGCTCCTATTACCGTTGTTGAAATAGCCAGAGTTGGACACGTACCGAGCACGAGTACGAGCACAGGGTTTTCCGCTATCAATCCTTTGAGGAAGATAGAGAGCTTATTATTTTTCATTTTCTTCCTCCTTTTTTGAGTTTATACGACAGTAACATTACAGTCACAAGTAAAACGAAGCTTACTGCCGCTATTATGATATATTGGACATTGTCCGCGGTCGCTTTCGGCGCGTCGTCGGCCTTAACTGCATTTATTGATTTGCAAGCGGCAGAAAGGGCTGCTTTGAAGTTATTTGCAGTACCCGTAGCGCCGGAAACCAGCTCTACGCCGTCAATTTGCGACTCAGTTTTGTTTTCGTATCCGTCAAAGAAGTTTTCAACCTCATCAGAATTCGGAGCGCCCTGCTCCTCGGTGTGTCCCACCTTCCAATAAAGATTTTCTACTTTGGTTATTTTTCCATCTCCATCAAAGGCAACGAAGGTTTCGGTTTCCGGCGCTCCGCCGTATGCCGCGTAGGTTCTTAAATAGGCTACGTACCCCGCTCCGTCCTTTGCGCGATAAAGCTTCTTCAAGGTCTTATCTGCGTTATTCAATGTCAATTCCTTGACTTCTTTGCCTATCAGCTCTTCCGCTATTTTCAAAAGCTCGCCGTCCGGCTTATAAAGCTCCTCGGGCTCGTTTTCAATTTCAAATCCCAGATACGAAATCGCGTCTATAAGCGCGTTCTTAATCGCTGACTCCGTATATTTTACGGTAGCCCCCGTGCTGAGCTCAGGTATATCGTTTCCGCCTTTTCCTACGTAAGCGTCACCGTAGCTTCCGCCCGGTTTCAGAATTTCCGGAACTATACTTTCCTCATTTTTGGTAATTACCATATTTATTATTTTTCCGTCTTTATCTATACCAACCGTTATACCGATTTCTTTTCCCGTATATCCCTTGTTGGTAGACAAAACTACAACGGTTCCCTTGCCGTTTTTCTCGGTATAAACCGCCTTTACCGTTTCGGGAGCGCCGTCCTTCATCTCATCCGGAGTGGAGTTAAATAAGCCACCGGATATTACCTGCTGTAATGATTCTGTAATCGCTCCGCCTTCGGATTCCGTTATGATGGGCTCGGTTATTAAATTAGCCAAAGCAAGCAGAATTGCCACCGCCGCGCAAATAACGGTCAAAACAACGACAGGCTTTATGTTGTGCCAATTAAAATTATTTTTTTCGTTCATTATTTTACTTCTCTCTTTCCAAGAGGTTTCTTTGTCGTCCATTTTTCAAGATATGGAGACACAACGTTCATAATCAATATCGCAAAAGACACACCCTCCGGGTAAGCGCCGAAGTATCTTATCAAAAACGTAATCACTCCGCAGCCGAATGCAAATAGCATTTTACCCATTCTTGTAATGGGCGTGCTGGAATAATCGGTTGCCATAAACACCGCGCCGAACATAAGTCCGCCAGCAAAAACCTGATAGAGAGCCGCAAGTAAGCTTCCCTCCATAATTAAAGAAAAAGCGAATACGGTAGCCACGAAAATAAGCGGCGTTTCAAAATTTATCACCCGTTTAGCAACCAAGTAAACAAATCCTATGAGAATCGCCAGCTTCGAGGTTTCGCCTATCGCGCCGCCGATTCTACCAAAAAACATCTCCGAAAGAGCCGGAAGCTCACTTCCCGATGCAATAGCCGCCAAGGGCGTTGCGCCTGTCACCAGCTCCGGATTTGCGCTGTATTGAGGTATTGCGCCCCCTGACAATGTGCCGGCAAAGCACACGACTAATAACACGCGGGCGGTAGCGGCGGGATTTGCAAAATTCGATCCTATTCCGCCAAAGAGCAGCTTTACAACAACGATAGCAAAAACACCTCCGATAACGCACTGCCAAATCGGCGCGTTAGCGTGTAAGTTCAAGGCCAATATGAGACCCGTTACAAGCGCGCTCAAATCTAATACCGTCTGCTCTTTTTTCAATATGAGATTAAATAGAAATTCGCTTAACACAGTTGCGGCGCAGGTTGTCATAATAACCGCCAAGGCGCGAAGTCCGAAAAGCACCACTCCCGCAATAGCAGACGGCAGTAACGCTATAACCACATCCAACATTATTTTCGTTGTCGTAATGTTCGAGCGGACGTGTGGGGAACTTGATACCACAAGCTTATCCATTGTAATTTTTTCCTCCTAAATTCGCGATTTTTCCTTCCTTATGCGCCTTCAAAGAGAGCTTGGCAAGTCTGTTGTTTTCAACAAGCGGTCTTTTCGCAGGGCAAACGTAGGAACAGCAGCCACATTCTATACACAAATTGATTCTTGAATTTGAAAGCCGCTCGGCCATATCATTTTTATCGTCAAGATTTAGAGCCTTTGCAAACGCGGTAGGGTTGAGTCCCATAGGACAAGCAGAAATACAACGTCCGCAGTGTATGCAGGCACTGGACTCTTTTATATCAGCGTCTTTCTTATCGTACACGATAATCGCATTCGTATTCTTTAAAATCGGGGCGTCGGTAGAGTATATGGCGCGCCCCATCATAGGACCGCCGTATAAAATCTTACCTGCCGCGGACTTCAATCCGCCGGCCGCGTCTATCACGTCTTTTATTCTCATACCTATCGGAACGATAAGATTTTTAGGTTCTCTGATTGCCGAGCCGTCAACGGTAATGCATTTTTCAACAAGAGGCATACCTGTTTTGATATATCTCATCAAGGCAGAAACCGTAGTAACGTTCAAAACTATTACTCCGACGTCGGAAGGAAGCGCGCCCTCGGGAACAGTTCTTCCCGTCAGATTATAAATCAACACCTTTTCCGCTCCCTGAGGATATCTCGAAGTAAGAGACTGCACGTTTATATTTGGGCTACAAGCGAAAATCGAATTAAGTTTTTCTATTGCTTCCTTTTTATTATTCTCAACTCCGACAAGCGTATTCTTGATTTCCAATAAAGACATAATGAGTTCTATGCCTTCTTTGAGATTTTCACAATCATCAATCATGGTGCGGGTGTCGCTGGTTATGTAAGGCTCACATTCTGCGCCGTTAACAATCAAGGTATCAATTTTACTTATATCCTTGGGAGACAGCTTGACTGCTGTTGGAAAGCCCGCTCCGCCAAGTCCCACAATTCCCGAGTTTCTCGCCGCCTCCTGCAATTCTGCAAGGCTCGTAACGCTTTTGGGTGAGATACCCGGATCAACTCTGTTTTCGCCGTCGCTCTCAATTAAAATAGCGGGAACGCGATTGCCGTTGTCCAACAAATAATCTTCAATTTTTACAACCGTACCCGAAACGCTCGAATAAATGGGCGAGCTGACAAATCCGTTCGCCTCTGCTACAAGCGTACCGACAGATACCTTGTCTCCCTTTGATACAACAGGACTCGCGGGAGCTCCGATATGCTGTGACATCGGCAGTAAAATATTAGCTGGGGTATTCACTCTGATTCCCTGCATTTTCGCGGTATTTTTATTATGTTTCAGTTTAACTTTTCCAATTTTAAATAAAGGCATTTTTACTCCCTCTCAAACAAAATATAATATTTGTGCGTAAATATGCAGAGTAATTATATCACAAAATACAAAAAAAGTCAACTTGTAAATATTTACAAACGGCGCGGTGAGATGTACTTGACTTTGCACAATCAGTATGATAAAATTATTGAGAAAATGACGTCGAAGGGAGAGAATTATGAATTTAATAGAAAGCAACGTGAAAAAGTTATATTTCGTATATCTTCTCTCTGCTTTAGGCAGCACGCTCATTGCGACTATATACAGTACGTTTGATATGATCTGTATAGGTCAGTATGCCGGTCCTATGGGAAGCGCGGCGGTTTCTTGCTCTAATCCGTTTTGGACTATTATGCTTGCTCCGGGCATTTTGCTCGGAATGGGCGGAGCCGTAATGATGAGTAACCGAAGGGGCGGAGGAAACGAGGAATCGGCGCAGAGATATTTCTCTCTTTCAATTTATCTTTCCGTCATAATTTCGCTTATCATCTTTTTCGTCACTACCGTTTTTACAAAAGAGTTGTTGATTCTTTTCGGCGCAGAAGGCGAGGTTTTGGATTTAGCCTTGACCTACATAAAACCCGTAACCTATGCTTCGCCAAGTTTTGCAATATGCGCATCCGCCGCCACGTTCGTGAGAAACGACGGAGAAGCGATGCTGCCGACAGTCGCGACCGTTATAGGCGGTATTGTTAACATTCTCGGCGATATTTTCTTCGTGTTTGATTTTGGGCTTGGCCTTGGCGTTCGAGGCGCGGGATTTGCAACTGCGTTAGCTCAAATTGTTTCTTTTTTGATAATCTGCGGGTATTTTTTCACTCGTAAATGTAAATTAAAGTTAACAAAAGTTGACAAATTCTGGGCTAGATTGTTGAAAATTTGCACCGTCGGACTTTCTGCTTTTATTGCAGAGGTTTCCTTCGGAGGCGTTACGGTGTTCTTTAATAACCTTATTATGAAAACCCTCTCGCCCGATCACCTTGCCGTATTTGGAACGGTGTCGAGCGCTCTCATTATGCTTCAATGCCTGTACGCCGCGTTGGGCACGGCGCTCCAGCCAATCGTCAGCGCGAACTTCGGCGCAAAAGAGAAGGAGCGCGTAAAAAAGGTGTTTCTGCTGTCTCTCTTATGCTCGGGTATTTTAGGAGTGATTTTCACCGTCTTGACTCAGTCCTTCTCCTTGGAAATACTCAAAATTTATATGAACGTTTCCGACCGGGTTACAGAAATAGGTCCTGGCATTTTGAGAAAATATATGGCCGGCGTCGGCATAATCGGATTTTCGATGGTTTCGTCATACTTTTTACAGTCGATATTATACAAAACCTCTTCTGCCGCGCTTTCAATTTTAAGAGGACTCGTTCTTCCAATTTTATTCGCAGCGTGCTTGACCTTCATATTCGGAGCAGAATCTATTTGGTTTGCCATGCCGCTTGCAGAGCTTGTAACTCTCTTTATTTCGGTATTTTTGGTTTTGAGATCTTACAAGAAGTTATAACGAAAAGGGATGTCTGTGACATCCCTTTTTTAGTGTTTTATAGTTTTTATTTCTCCGCTCTTTTCAACCAGTATGACCTCTATATTTTCAAATTGCTTGACGTTCTCCTCGATTTCGGAAGTCTTCATATTGAAATACGCGGTGGACAGCGCGTCGCACACGGCGCTTGAAGAATAGATTACCGTAACGCTGACATAGTCGTTTCGGGGCATCAAAGTGTCTTTATCTATGATGTGATGGTAGTTTATCCCCCCCACCGTGTAAAATCTTTGGTAATTTCCACTTGTTACAACGGAGATGTTCTTCACCTCAAAGGTTCTAATAAAGGCAACGCTCGATAACATATCCGGATTTTGAATTCCCGTCGTCCAGCCCTTGCCGTCAGGCTTTGCGCCGATAGCTTTCAAATTTCCGCCGAAGTCCAAAACGTAGCCCTCGCCGTACTTTTCTCTTACGTACTCTCCGATAATTTCACAGGCGTATCCTTTGCCGAGAGCTCCTGCGTCAAGCTTTAATTTTTCATCGAGCCTTGCGACCGTCAGCGTCTCCTCGTCAAGCGCGAGATTTTCGATACTTGTGTGAAGATTTGCTTCTCTTAAAATTTCCTCGCTCGGCAGAGTTGCTTCATCAGGATTTTCAATTCCGTGCGTCCTGTGTTCGTGCCAAATTGATAAAACCGAGCCGAAAGCAATATTGACTTCTCCGTCCGTCAAAGCATACATTTCCTTTGCGAAAATTAAAAAATCAAAGAGCTCCTTATCAACCTTAACTCCGTTTCGCGAGGCGTTTATACTGGCCAGGTTATTAATGCCCTCGTATTCGTTGTATATATCGAAAAGCTTGTGGTATTTCGACATCATATTTTCTACGTCACGGCAGACGGCTTCAAAGTTCTCTGCCGTTGCGCCCGTGTAATCGTAAAATATGGAAACCGTATCGAAATATTGATAAAAAACTCTGTTTTTCGCTTTGTCCCGGTTGCTGTTCCAACCTGCCTTGCAGGAAGAAAGATTAAGCAGAAAAAAAAGACAGAGAATTACAGAAATAATTTTTTTCATTTTACCGCCTTTTTTGCGTCATTCCGCATTTCATTTTCTTTATTTTACTACATTTTTATTTTGCCGTCAAGGATAAGTTTTTGCTTGACATCGCAATATTATTATGTTATAATCAATAATTGCTAATAAATATTTTGGAGGTCGCACAATGAAGTGGACATCGCTTAACGAACTTCGCGAGAGGTTTCTTTCATTTTTTGAAGGCAAGGGTCATTTGAGACTCCCCAGCTTCTCCCTTGTTCCAAATAATGACAAATCTCTTTTACTTATAAATTCGGGTATGGCTCCTATGAAAAAGTATTTCACAGGTGAGGAAATTCCGCCAAGAAACAGAGTCTGCACATGTCAAAAATGTATCCGCACTCCCGATCTTGAAAGAGTGGGACATACCGCGCGCCACGGAACTTATTTTGAAATGCTGGGCAATTTCTCCTTCGGCGATTATTTCAAGAACGAGGCTATTGAATGGGCGTGGGAATTTCTCACAAAGGACCTTGAAATTCCAAAGGAATTGCTCTGGCCCTCAGTTTATGAGGAGGACGACGAGGCTTACGGAATTTGGAGAGATAAAATAGGCGTTAACGAGTCTCATATTGTAAGACTTGGAAAGTCGGACAACTTCTGGGAGCACGGCACAGGACCTTGCGGTCCTTGCTCCGAAATCTACTTTGACAGAGGCGTAAAATACGGTTGCGGAAGTCCGGACTGTAAGCCGGGCTGCGACTGCGACAGATTTATGGAAATCTGGAACAACGTATTCTCTCAATTCAATAACGACGGTTTGGGCAACTACACCGAACTTGCTAAAAAGAATATTGATACGGGTATGGGACTTGAACGTCTCGCCTGCGTGCTTCAAGGCGTGGACAACCTGTTTGAAGTTGACACCGTTCGCAGAATTCTTGACACGGTATGCTATATCGCAGGCAAAAAATACGGCGACAACCGCGATGACGACGTGTCAATCCGCGTAATTACCGACCATATCAGAAGTTCGACGTTTATGATTTGCGACGGCGTTATTCCATCAAACGAGGGCCGCGGATACGTGCTTCGCAGAATTTTGAGAAGAGCCTGCCGTCACGGTAAGCTTTTGGGAATCAACAGAAAATTCCTCGAAGAACTCTGTCAGGTAGTAATCGAGCTCAACGAAAACGCGTATCCCGAATTGACAACCAAGAAGGACTATGTCCTTAAAGTTATCGCTCTTGAAGAAGATAGATTTAACGCGACTATTGACGCAGGTCTTTCTATTCTCAATTCAGTTATTGAAAATGCAAAACGCGAAGGCAAAAAGGACATTTCCGGCGCCGACGCATTTAAACTTTACGATACATTCGGCTTCCCCGTTGATTTAACTCGCGAGATTGCCACCGAGGCAGGTCTTTCTATTGACGAGGAAGAATTCAAGAGCCTTATGCAAGAGCAAAAAGACAGGGCGAGGGCTGCAAGAGGTAATATTTCAGGCTGGTCGGATGACTCAAAAGAGCTTCTCAAAACCCTTCCTGAAACCAATTTCGTTGGTTACGAAAATAACCAATGCAAAGCGAAGGTTCTCTCTATAATTTCCGACGGAGAAAAAATTGACGAAATTTCAGAAGGTGAATGTTCTATCGTATTCGACACCACCGTATTTTACGGTGAAGGAGGCGGTCAGGTAGGCGACACGGGCGTAATCGAAAGTGAAAACGCTTCTCTCTCCGTTTACGACACGAAGAAAACCAACGGAATCTATCTTCATGAGGTTAAAATTGAAGCGGGCAAGGTAAAAATCGGCGACGAGCTAACCCTGTCAATCAACGTAGAAAGACGCGATGCAATTCGCAGAAATCACTCCGCTTGTCACCTTCTTCAAAACGCGCTCCGCGAAGTGCTTGGAACCCACGTTGAACAGGCGGGCTCTTACGTAGATGAAAAGCGCGTGAGATTCGACTTCTCCCACCTTTCTCCTCTCACGAAAGAGGAAATTGCAAGGGTTGAGGCTCTCGTGAACTCACACATTCTTCTTGCCGAAAACTGCGAGACAGTAACAACGGACATCAACACCGCTAAAAGTATGGGAGCTATGGCTCTCTTCGGTGAAAAATACGGCAACACCGTAAGAGTTGTTAAAATCGGTTCTAAATCGATTGAGCTTTGCGGAGGCACTCACGTAAACTCCACCGGAAATATAGGTCTGTTTAAAATCATATCGGAAACCTCTGTCGCATCGGGTGTAAGAAGAATTGAAGGCACGACGGGTCTTGGCGTTCTCGCCCTTCTTTCAGATCGTGAGGCTCTCATTTCCGACGTGGCTCGCGAACTCAAAACCCAAGACACACATTCCGTTGCCAAAAAGGTCAATTCTCTCCAAGGCGAAATGAAAGAGCTCAAACGCGAGCTTGAAAGCGCCAACGCAAGACTTTCCGAGCTTAAGGGCGCAGCACTTATTGAAAACGTCAAGTCGGTTAAAGGCTTTAAACTTCTCACGGCAAAGGTTGACGTCAAGCCCGACGAGGCAAGAGCAATCTGCGACAGCTTCAAGTCCAAATATGCCGACGGCGTAGCAGTTCTTGCAACGGTATTTGCCGGAAAGCTCAACTTTGTTGCCTGCGCAGGCAGCGCGGCTGTTAAAAACGGCGCGCACGCCGGAAATATCCTTAAAGAAATTTCCATAATCTGCGACGGTCGCGGGGGCGGACGCCCGGATAGCGCCATGAGCGGCGGTAAAGATATCTCAAAGGTAGATGCTGCGCTCGCAAAAGTTGAGGAGCTTTTATAATTAACCTTGAAATTTTTAAGGGTAGTTCAGGATTAAACCTGACCTACCCTTTTTATATTACAAATCAGGAGTTGAACCGGGGTTTGAATCCTCCGGTGTTATGCCAAACTCCTCGAAATACTTTCTTATATATTCATCAAAAATTTCCTCGGAAATCGTAAAAAGCGAAATCACGATAAGCGTTGATATTACAAGACCGAGTATTCCAAGGGCCATGCCCACCGTTGCGCTCGATTCAAAACGTCCAGTTTCCTTTCTCGCCATTAAAGACAGGACGATGGCCACAATTCCAAAAACTATTCCTGCGTATCCAACCGAAGTACCAACCATAGAAAGTATTCCGAATATCATAGATGCAGTCGATAAAGAATTGCTTTTGGGTCTCATATATGGACTGTTATAATTATTATAGTGGTAGGAATTATATCCGTATCCGTTGTTCATTTAATGCACCTCTCTTTTTTAATATTTTACCACAAAAAATATCAAATTTCAAGTTTTGTTTTAATAAATTTTGTTTTTTATTATTTCGACTTTATATTGGAAAATTCTTAAGCAAAACTCCGTTTTGTATTACAACCTGTAATTTACAGTTTTAACGCATTTTTTCTTTTTTCCAGGTAATAATAGGATTAAAAGAAAAGTATAGTTTACATTAAGGGGTATTTTCAATATGAATGTTGAGAAAAACAGCGACTTTCAAAAGTTAAAAGAAAGTCACGCTCCAAAGTCTCCTATTATTAAAAATTTAATTTTTGCATTTTTGAGCGGCGGATTTATTTGCGGAGCCGGACAAGGTCTTTTCTTCCTTTTTTCAAGCATGGGATTAGAGGATAAACACGCCTATACCCTGGTCACCATTTGCTTTATATTTTTATCCGCCACTCTCACCGCCTTTGGCGTTTTTGACAAGATTGCCAGATTCAGCGGAGCAGGTACGCTGCTCCCCGTAACGGGATTTGCCAACAGCGTAACCTCCTCTGCCATAGACGCAAAGAGCGAGGGACTCGTGGCCGGAATTGGCGTAAAGATTTTTTCTGTTGCAGGTCCTGTAATTTTATATTCTACCTTGGCCGGCACATTCTACGGCATCATCTATTATTTTTATACAATATTTTGGGGGTAATTATGCGTAATATTCTTGATTTTTCAAATAATCCTCCTTCATTTATTTCTTACAGTGCAGTAGGCGGTTTTGAGGAAAGACGCGGACCTTTGGGTAAAAATTTCGACCTCTGTGACGACAGCGACCGTTTTGGGCAAACTACTTGGGAACTTGCAGAGAGTGAAATGGCAAGAACCTCTTTAAACCTAGCCTTAAATAAATCCTCTCTGTCTCCTCAAAATATAGACGTTCTTTTTGCAGGAGACCTCGAAAACCAGTGTGTTGCTTCTGCCGTCGGCCTTTATTCCTTTGGTATTCCATACGTCGGACTCTACTCGGCCTGTTCTACCTTAACCGAGGGGCTTTTACTTTGCTCGACCATGCTCTCATCCCAAAATTTTAATTACGGCGCAGTAGTTACCTCGTCTCACAACAGCGCGGCGGAAAGACAGTTCAGAACGCCCGTTGAATATGGCGGGCAGAGAACCCCCAGCGCTCAATGGACTGCCACGGCCTCCGGTGCTTTTATTCTCGGAAAGGGCGGAAAGGTTAAAATAACGGAAGCTATGGTTGGAAAAATCGTAGACGGTCTGACACTTGACGGGAGCGATATGGGGTCAGCTATGTCAAGAAGCGCTTTTGACAGTATTTACACCTATCTTTCCATTAAAAACAATGCCGACAAAATCGACCTTTTCGTCACGGGAGATCTTGGGGTTTACGGTTCTGAGGTGCTTCGGGATTTGATTTCCAGAGAAGGACTTTTCCCACCCGAAAAGCACGTGGATTGCGGTATGCTTTTGTACGATTTAAAATCGAAGGACGCCCACGCGGGAGCAAGCGGCTGCGGTTGTTCGGCAGCAACTCTCGCCTCTCACTTTTTACCGAAGCTCGAAAACGGTGAGATTAACGAAATTTTGTTTATGAGCACAGGCGCTTTGATGAGTCCTTCAAGCCTGCTTCAAAAACAAAACATTCTCGGTATAACGCCACTAATTCACTTAAAAGGAGAATGAAAATGTTTTTAAAAATACTTCTTGCATTTCTGTTTGGCGGTCTTTTATGCGCCATAACGCAAATAGTTATTGACAAAACCGCCCTAACTCCCGCAAAAATATTGGTTTCGGTAGTAGTGGCCGGAGTTGTAATCGGAGCTCTCGGCTGGTTTTCTCCTCTTACGGACATTTTCGGCTGTGGTATAACCGTCCCCCTTATAGGATTTGGAGGAAACGTGGCAAAGGGTGTCAAAGAAGCGGTGGACTCCGACGGTCTTTTGGGGGCTATAGGAGGCGCATTCAAGAGCGCGGGAGTAGGTCTTGGAGCCTCGCTTTTTTTGGGATTTTTAGTGTCGATTTTCACCAAAGGAACTTCTAAGCGCTTGTAAATAAACATTTACATCAAAAAAGTATATTTTTTTGTCTTTTCCCTTGATTTTTCCTTATATATATGTTATAATTACTTGAATAAGTATTTTAAAATATTTTACAGAAAAAAAGGAAAGGACATTTAGGCTTTTATGAGCGAATTGAATGACATCACCGCCCAGGTTCTCGCAATTATAAAAACAAATTTCAATACCACGCCCACAATCTTTAATCTGTGGTTTGATAAATTGCATCTCGTCTCGCTTTCTGAAGAAAAAGCGGTCTTTAAAACCCCCACTCCTCTCAAACAAAAAATTTTAAAAAAGCAGTATTATTCCGTGATATCCGAAGCCTTAGCCGAGGTAATTGGTTTCGACGTTGAGCTCGAGTTCGTCTTGTCGGATGAGGCTTTGAAATCCACGGTAATAGAGGATATAGATTTTGACGAATACACCGCAGTGGAGGAAAGTCAGGAGGACCGCGAAGAAAGAGGTAAAAACATATCCCTGCTCGTCAGCGACGATATTCCCTCTCAAAACCAAAAAATTCTTTCGGAATACACCTTTGACAACTTCATAGAAGGCGCGTCTAATAAATTTGCAAGGGCGGCTTGCTACGCAGTTGCTCAAGAGCCTACATATTACAATCCGCTGTTTATTTACGGTCATTCGGGACTCGGTAAAACCCACCTTCTTTACGCGGTAATAAACCATCTTAAAGAATATCACCCGAAATTAAAAATCGTTTATAAGAGAAGCGAGGATTTTATAAACGAGCTTATTGATGCTATTCAAAATCACGATACGACTAATTTCAAAGAAAAATACCGTACGGCAGACGTTTTGCTGATAGACGATATCCAGTTTATATCCGGAAAGGTTTCAACTCAGGAAGAATTTTTCCACACCTTCTCGACTCTGTATGAGGCAAACAAACAAATCATTCTCACAAGCGACCGTCCCCCAAAGGAAATCAAGCCCTTGGAGGACAGACTCCGCACAAGATTTGAAGGCGGACTTCTTGCAGACGTGCAGCCGCCGTCATTTGAACTCAGAACTGCTATTATAAAGAAAAAAGCAGATACTATGGGACTTCTCATTTCAAACGATATGGTTGATTATATGGCCGAGAGACTCCAAAACAACATAAGACAAATAGAGGGCGTTTTAAAAAGACTCAATGCGCTTTACTCCCTCTCGGGCGTTTCTATCACAAAGGAATCTATAGACCAGACGATATCGATTATAGACCCCGGTAACATTCCTACCGACGCCTTGGTTGAGAAAATTCTCACGACGGTCAGCAATTATTACAGCATATCAGTGGATAACCTTAAATCCAAGAAAAGAAATGAGACAATCGCCAACGCAAGACATATTGCGATATATCTGATCAGAAAATTGACCGAACTTCCATTAAAATCAATCGGCGAGATATTTAACCGCGATTATTCAACCGCAATTTCTTCAATTTCCAAGGTAGAGCTTAATATAAAAACCAAGAATAACACCAGCATGGAAATCAAAAAACTTATAAAGGAAATAAAGAGTAATTGATTTGTTAACATTTTAATGTTGAAATGTTGATAAATGGGCGTTGAAAGTGATGTTGAAAAACTCAAACTTAACATAATAAGTTTTTAACATAAAATTGTTTAAAATTAAGGAGTAAAAACCTTGAAAAATCAAGGACTTTCAAGGTTAATATATATTTCAACATCCCTTACTATTATTACGACTACAAAATTCATTTATTGATTGAAAAACGCCTATCGGCGAAAAAATCAGAAAGGATTAAATTTAAAATGAAATTCACAGTTCTTAAATCGGTAATATTGAACGTTTTAACACCTGCAATGAGTACCGTTTCAAATAAAAATACTATTACTTCAATAGAAGGTGTTTTACTTGAGACTCTTGAAAACGGAAAAATACAACTTTCTACATACGATATGAATAAAGGAATCAGAGCAACCTTTGATGCTACCTCCATCGAAAGAGAGGGTAAATTCATAATCAATGCTCAAAGATTTTATCAAACGCTCAGAGTTTTGCCCGAGGATGAGGTTACAATAGACATTAACGACAGACTTAACTGTGAAATCAGTTGCGGAGAAGCCAATTTCTCGATTTTTGCAAACAGAGGCGAGGATTTTCCCAACCTTCCTGAACTTGTAAGCGACAAAGGATTTGAGGTTAAATCTTCCATTATTAAAAAAATAATAAGTAAGGTGAGCCATTCAATAGCAGTTTCAGATAACAGAATTATGCTTACCGGTGCGTTTTTCAAAATAAGTAAGGAAGGAATGGAAGTTGTCTCCTGTGATAACTACACTCTTTCCAAATGTACGATGAAATGTGAAATTAACTCTCTTGACGAAGTTGAGGGAGTAACCGATTACTCTTTCATTATCCCGGGACACGCTATTAACGAAATGGCGAGAATTTTGCCGGATAGAGACGATTTGATCTGTAAATTCTATCTGTCCAGAAAGCACGCTATTATTAATTGTGAAAACTTGATTTTCTTTACAAGAACTATCGACTCTGATTATATAAATTATAACAGACTTATTCCCAAAGATAATAACATTTCGGTTGTAGTAGGCAGAGAAAGAATATTAAGCGGTCTTGAAAGAGCAAATATCATCGCGGAAGAAAAAATTCAAGGCAGCGGAAGAAGCTACGTTAAGATTTCTGTAGAACAAAATTATTTGGTTATATCCTCGTCCTCCGTAAACGGAAAGCTTATTGACGAGATGAGCTGCGTACAGGACGGAGACGATATAGAAATCGGCTTTAACTGTCGTTTCCTTATCAATTCGATTAAGGCAAGCGAGGGCGAATGTATCAAGATTAAACTCAAATCTCCTACTCAGGCTATTACCATAGAGCCCGAAGTGGAAGACGAAGAATTTAACTATTTCTATATGATTCTTCCTGTAAGAATGACCGAAAATCAATGATAATTAAAAAATTCCACGCCAAAAATTTTAGAAATATAGGCGAATGTGAAATAGAATTTCATAAAGGCGTCAATATCCTTTTAGGAGACAACGCGCAAGGAAAAACCAACGCTCTTGAAGGAATATATCTTTTTTCACGCGGAAAATCACACAGAGCGAAAGAAGATAAAGAACTTATAAAATTTGGAGAAGAGGGGTTTACTGTCGGTATAGAATACGAGGATTCACTCGGCGATAATACGCTTGAATATACTCTATACGGAAGAGAACGGAAAAGACGTAAAAACGGCTATAAAATTGATAAGGTCAAGGATATGGTAGGCAATTTTAAAAGCGTTTTGTTTTATCCGGATGATTTACAGCTTGTTAAGGCGGGACCTGACGAAAGACGCGCGTTTTTAAATGTGGCGATAAGTCAGATTTATCCTTCTTATATAAGCTTTTATGCAAACTACCGTCATTCTCTTGAAAACAGAAACAACCTCATAAAAAAAGCCAATAACGGTATATTTGTAGACCGTGAAGAAATAGTCAGCTGGTCTATTTCTATGGCTAAGTATGCAACTGATATTTATCTTTTCAGAAAAGATTATATAAAAAAGCTGGAAATATCGGCAAAAAAAATTATGTCGGATATTTCAAATCAAAATGAAATTTTATCTTTCAGATATAAAAACAATATAAGCGAAGATTTTGAAGAAAGAGAAAATATCGAAAACTGTTACAGACAGAAATTAACCGAAAATTTAGACAGAGAAATTGCCGCCGGAACAAGTCTTTACGGAGTACACCGAGATGATTTGGAAATTTTCATTAATGATAAAGAGGCGAGACTTTTCGCTTCTCAAGGACAGCAGAGATCTATCGTTTTGGCTCTGAAGCTAGCCGAGGGAGAGGTAAGTCTTCAGATTTGCGGCGAATATCCGGTATTCCTTTTTGACGACGTTTTGAGTGAATTAGATGAAAAAAGAAGAAAATACGTGCTTGACGGAATTGGTGAAAGACAAATAATAATAACCTCATGCGAAAAGGAATTTATAGACGGAATAAGCGATAAAATTATCGAGGTTAAGAACGGAGAGTACTCTTATGTATCTGCATATAGGTAACGGACAAAGCGTAAAAGAATGTGAAATTTTAGGAATATTCGACCTTGATACCGCAACGATTTCAAAACATACTAAAAAGTATATTTCAACCCTTGAAAAAGACGGAAAGCTTGAATATACAGACTTTGATTTACCGCGAAGCTTTGTTGTGTTCGGTAAGGGAAAAAATTTAAGAGCGAAGCTTTCAAGAATTTCCTCTGCCGGATTAAAACAGAGAATAGATAATGAATTAAAAGACTACGAATAATTTAGGAGTTTATTAAAATGGAAAACAATAAAATAAACGAAGTAAAAAAAGGTGGATACGACGATAGTCAAATTCAGGTTTTGGAAGGTCTTGAAGCTGTCAGAAAAAGACCGGGTATGTACATAGGTACAACATCAATAAGAGGTCTTCATCACCTTGTTTATGAAATAGTAGATAACTCAATAGACGAGGCTCTTGCGGGATACTGCGACAGTATTACTGTGACGATTTGGGAGGACAATAGCGTTTCGGTACAGGATGACGGACGCGGTATTCCTTCCGGTTTTAATGAAAAACTAGGACTTCCAACACTTGAAGTTGTATATACGGTACTTCACGCAGGAGGTAAATTCGGCGGAGAAGGATATAAAATCGCGGGCGGTCTCCACGGCGTTGGAGCATCGGTTGTAAACGCACTTTCCGAGTGGGTAGAGGTTGAAAACTGCCGTGACGGAAAGAAATATACCGAGAGATTTGAAAGAGGTATGGTAAAGCGTCCCTTCAAATGCGAAGGAGATTGTGAAAGACACGGTCTTTTTGTAAGATTTAAACCCGACCCGACAATCTTTGAAGAAACGGTATTTGATTTTGATACAATTCTCACGAGAATGAGAGAGCAATCCTTCTTGAATGCAGGCGTTAAAATAGTTCTTATAGATAAAAGAGAAGGTCAGGAAAGAGAAGAAATTTTACACTACGAGGGCGGTATAGTTTCCTTTGTAGAATACTTGAATAATGAAAAGAGAGGAACTCCGATTCATCCCGAGGTTATTTATATGAAGGGTGAAAAAGGTGATTCTATCGCAGAAGTTGCTCTCCAATATAATGACAGCTACAACGAGACGATTATCTCGTTTGCAAACAATATGTCAACGATAGAAGGAGGAACACACGAGACAGGATTTAAGACTGCTCTCACAAGAGTTTTAAACGATTATGCAAGAAAAACCGGAGTGGTAAAGGGAGACGATAAGGGACTTTCCGGCGAGGACGTACGAGAGGGACTCGTTGCAATAATCTCGGTTAAGCTCACCGATGCTCAGTTTGAGAGCCAAACGAAAGCAAAACTCGGTAACAGTGAAATAAGAACTCTCGTTGACTCTATTGTAAACACAAAATTACAGGAATACTTAGAAGAAAATCCCGCTGTCGGAAAGATGATACTTGAAAAGGCTATGGCTGCCAACAGAGCGAGAGAGGCTGCCAGAAAGGCGAGAGAGCTCACAAGACGTAAAAACGTTCTTGAAATATCCACTCTTCCGGGAAAGCTTGCAGACTGTAATGAAAAAGAAGCGAGACTTACAGAGGTTTATCTCGTAGAGGGAGACTCTGCGGGTGGCTCTGCAAAGGATGGACGAGACAGCCGATTCCAAGCAATACTCCCGCTTCGCGGTAAGGTATTGAACGTTGAAAAGGCGAGACTGGATAAGGTTTACGCAAATACTTCTCTTATTCCTATTATTCAGGCTTTGGGATGCGGAATCGGTGAGGATTTTGATTTGTCAAAGCTTCGCTACGGTAAAATAATAATTATGGCCGATGCCGACGTGGACGGTTCTCACATCAGAATTTTGCTTTTAACCTTCTTCTTCCGTCACATGAGGCCTCTCATTGAGGAAGGTCACGTTTATTTAGCTCAGCCTCCTCTTTATAAGGTTCATAAAGGAAAACAGCTGCGTTACGCCTTCTCCGATGCTGAAAGAGATAAATATATCGAAGAATTAGGTGTAAACGGAGTTGAGGCAGAAAGATATAAAGGTCTTGGTGAAATGGACGCGGAACAGCTTTGGGAGACAACTATGGACCCTGAAAGAAGAACTCTTCTCAAAGTTAGCGTAGACGATGCGATTAAATGTGATGAAATGTTCAGCATTCTTATGGGAGATATGGTTGAACCCAGACGAGAATTTATCTCACAAAATGCAAAATTCGTACAAAACCTTGACGTATAATGAAAGCAAATGAGGATAGGTAGTAAAATATGGCAAAGACATATAAAAGCGAAGATATAGAATTTCCGTTACAAAAAATTGAATTAAGGGATATGCGAAAGGAAGTAGAAACTTCATTCATCGAATATTCAATGAGCGTTATTACTTCAAGAGCTCTTCCTGACGTTCGCGACGGTATGAAGCCCGGACAGAGAAGAATTCTTTATGCTATGTACGAAGATAATCTTACATATGATAAGCCTTTCAGAAAGTCCGCTACAACCGTAGGTAACGTTTTAGGCCGTTATCATCCGCACGGAGACAGCGCAGTTTATCAGGCTATGGTAAGAATGGCTCAAAGCTTCTCTTACAGATATCCTCTTGTCGAGGGTCACGGAAACTTCGGTAACGTAGACGGAGACGGCGCAGCCGCATACCGTTATACCGAGGCGAGAATGAGTAAAGTTGCAGGTCTTATGATGAGCGACATTGAGAAAAAGGTCGTTCCTATGACAAGAAACTTTGACAACACAAGAGACGAGCCTCTCGTTCTTCCCTCCCGTTTTCCAAACCTTCTTGTAAACGGCTCCGTCGGTATTGCCGTCGGTATGGCCACGAATATTCCGCCTCACAATTTATGTGAGATAGTCGACGGTACCGTATACAGAATTGACAACCCGGAATGTTCGGTTGACGAACTTATGGAATATATAAAGGGACCCGACTTCCCTACTGCTGCAATTATTTATGGTTCAAAGGGTATACGCGACGCATATACGACCGGACGCGGAAGAGTTTACGTAAGAGCGAGAGCAGAAATTGAAGAGGAAAATAAGAGAATTATTTTTACCGAAATTCCTTATATGGTAAATAAAGCTCAGCTTATGGAGAGTATCGGAAACCTCTACCGCGAGAAAAAAATAGAAGGCATTACGGGTATTCGCGATGAGTCAGGCAGAGACGGAATGAGGATAGTCGTTGAATACAGGAGAGATGCAAATTCCGAGTACATTTTAAATCAACTGTACAAGTACACTCAATTTCAGGATACCTGCTCAATCAATATGCTCGTAATTGATAACGGCGAGCCTAAAACACTCTCTCTTCCCTCAATTCTTGACAAATATATAAACTTCCAAAAGAGCGTAATTGAGAGAAGAACGAGATTTGATTTGGAAAAGGCTGAAAAAGAAAAGCATATACTTGAAGGTTACAGAATTGCTACGGAAAACATCGACGAGGTAATAGAAATAATTAAAAAGAGTGATTCTATACCTGCGGCGAAGGAAAATCTTATAGAAAGATTTGCTCTTTCCGAAGAACAGGCAAAGGCTATCGTAGAAATGACTCTCGGTAAGCTCTCAGGTCTTGAAAGACAAAAGGTTGAGGACAGGATTGAAAAGCTCACCGCTATTATAGATGAACTTAAATCAATTCTTGAAAGTGACGAAAAAATAAAAGAAATACTCAAAAATGAGCTTCTTGAAGCAAAGGCAAAATTCGGAGATAAGCGCCGAAGCGAGCTTGTTGAGGCTGTTGAGGAAATTGACCTTGAAGACCTTATAGAGAGACATACGGCAGTTATTACCGTAAGCCACACGGGATATATAAAGAGACAAAAGGCTGACGTTTACTCTGCTCAAAACAGAGGCGGTAAAGGAATTATCGGTATGACTACAAAGGAAGACGACTTCGTTGAGGACGTTATCGTAGCAAACAGCCACTCCAATCTTCTTTTCTTTACCAACAGAGGAAGAGTTTATTGTAAAAAAGCTTATCACATTCCCGAGGCGTCAAGAACTGCCAAGGGTACGAACCTTGTTAACATTATTCAGCTTATGGACGGTGAAGCGGTAACGGCTATTATTCCGATTACCGAGTTTACAGAGGGCGAATATCTTACAATGGTTACCAAATTCGGAGTTATTAAGAGAACGCTTCTTTCTGAGTTTGAATATCAAAGAAAGGGCGGTAAAATCGCTATCAATCTTGATGAAAACGACGAACTTATTTTTGTTAGACATACAAGCGGTGAGGAAAGTCTTATCATCGCAACCCGTGAAGGAAACGCAGTAAGATTTGACGAAAATAACGTTCGTTCAATGGGAAGAACCGCTCACGGAGTTAAGGGTATTACCCTTATGGGTGATGACTACGTTGTAGGTGTTGCTCTTGTTGATGACTCAAAGACACTTCTCACAATAACCGAAAAGGGTATAGGAAAGAGGACGTCATTCTCCGATTTCAGAGAGATGAAGCACAGAGGCGGTAAGGGCGTAACCTGCCAAAATATCACTGAAAAAACAGGTAAGCTCTCTTCTATTATTACCGTTGACGACGACGATGATATTATGCTCATCACAAACGAGGGAACGATTATCAGAACCTCTGTTTCAAGCGTAAACGTATATTCAAGAACTGCAACGGGTGTAATTATTATGAGACTTTCTGAAGGCTCATATATTAACAACGTAGCAAGACTTGAAAAGAGTGAGGATATAGAAAAAGCAAGCGAAAATGCAGAAAAAGAACTTGAAGAGGAACTTAAAAATAATCCTGAAAAACCGGTACTTAGAGAAGTAGAAAAAGCGGAACTTGCGGATGAGGAAAGCTTCTAATGAAAAGAAATGTTTGCATTTTGTTATTATTTTGTACAATATTTTCCTTAATTTCTTGTGGTAAAATAAAATATGATGAGAAAACGGTGATTGAAAAATCAAAGATTCTCATTGAAAACTCCGCAATTCTTAATGAAATTTATTGGGGTGAAGGAATAGGATACGATTTAGATACAAGTATGTCTAACGGATATTACTATCCCGCAAACTTGCTATCCTGTTCAAGTTACGGTATAACTACCCTCGATGATTTAAAAATGCTCACTGCAAAGACTTTCAGTTTGGAATACAGCAATAGCATTTTTAGAGCGTCGCTGCTTGATACCGAAAACAGCGCCGGAGGTTACGTGCTGACAAGATATTATCAAAAATATTCGGATTTGGAACAAAAAAATCCCGAATGCATAATGGTATATTCAAAATATGAGCCGATGCTAAAAGACAAGGTAGAATATCTATATGACACGCTGAAAGTACTGAATTCGGATAGTGAAAAAATTTATATCTCTATTGATACTAACGTTACGCGGGACTTTGAAACACAGAAAAGAAATATCAGAATAGCGTTGGTTTTACAAAACGGCGAATACAGAATTGATTCGCCTACATATATAACATTTTTAGAAGAAAATAAATAAAGAGAGGACGAAACCATGACATTTAGTGAAAAACTCATCAGACTCAGAAAAATTAAAGGAATAACACAGGACGAATTTGCCGCAATCGTTGGCGTTTCACGTCAAGCGGTTTATAAGTGGGAAAGCGGAAAATCCTATCCCGAAGTCCAAAAGCTTCTTGAAATCAAGAGCCTGTTTTCAATTTCAATCGATGACCTTTTAGATGAAAACTTTGAAATTGAATTGCCAAAGAAAAAGAGAAAGAAGAGACTCTCCGCCGAAAAGAAGAGAGAGATAGAAAGCAGAATCGAAAAAGAACTCATCGAGGAAAAAATGATTCAGGAAAAACCTGTACAAAGCGAAGCTCCCGCAACTATCGCAGAGGAAGAAAAAGTTCCTGTTGCAGTTGCTCAAACCGCAGCGCCCGCGCCCGCTTCTGAGCCTGTCGCAGCAGCTCCTGTTTCCGAACCTGTTGAAAATCCCGTTTCAGAGCCGGTTGAAACACCGCAAGAAGCGGCAGAACAGAAAAAAGTAGGTCTTTTTGGAAGACTTTTCGGTAGAAAATAAAAACAAAAAGGCCGAATAAATTTCACACGGTATGGTAACAATCTACATAAAAGTATAAAAAAGGAAAAACTTTATATGTTACGAGGTTATCAAAAAAGAGTTATATATCTAAAAAATACAGGAAGTGAAATTTTTAAAGAAGCATACTTTGTATTAGAGGATGAAAAACGAGTTTCTTCATCCTCTAAAAAGGCTTTGGTTGATGAGGCGAATAAAATAATAGATGAAAATTTTTATTTTAAAAAGAATAAGAAATTTATAAAAATCATTCCCTATGTATGCTTTATCGGCGGAATGATTACAGCCTCGGTAATGTTTTTAATATACTTATTTTTTCGCTGAATTTATGAAAATTTAGCAGAAACGGAATTTTATGAAAAAAGAAAAAACTCAAAGGGGTGCAAATGCAAAATTGCGTATTGCATCGCTTGGCGGACTTGGAGAAGTTGGTAAGAATATTACCATTTTTGAAAGTTCAAACGATATTGTAATTATAGACTGCGGTATGGGATTTCCCGATGAGGATATGCTTGGTATAGATTTGGTAATTCCCGACATATCATATCTTGTAAAAAATGCAGATAAAATAAGAGGTATTTTAATAACCCACGGTCACGAAGACCATATCGGAGCAATTCCGTATATATTGCAGCAAATAAACGTTCCGATTTACGGAACAAGACTTTCCCTTGGAATTCTTGAAGGAAAAATAGCCGAGCATAAGCTTCCCTACGAGCCTGATTTTTATACAGTTGACGCAGGCGACGTAGTTAATCTCGGTGCGATGAAAGCTGAATTTATTCACGTAAATCACTCAATCGCAGATGCCTGCGCAATATATTTAAAAACACCTGCCGGAAATATATTCCATTCAGGTGACTTCAAGCTCGATGTATCTCCTATCGACGGCAAAATGATGGATATAACCAGAATAGGTGAAATTGGAAAGCAAGGAGTAGATTTACTTCTCTGTGAGTCTACTAACGCTGAAAGAGAGGGCTTTACACCCTCTGAAAGAACGGTAGGAAGCTCGCTCGAAAGAATATTTTCCTCCTATCAAAATAACAGAATAATTATTGCTACATTCTCGTCTAACGTACACAGAGTTCAACAAATTATAAATGCGTCATACTCTCACGGAAGAAAGGTCGCAATTCTTGGCCGAAGCATGATGAATGTAATCGGAGCAGCGGCAGAGCTTGACTATATGGAGCTTCCCGATGGAGTTTTGATAGACGTCAACGATGTTAAACGTTATAAACCCGAACAGATAACCTTGATTACAACAGGCAGTCAGGGTGAGCCAATGAGCGCGCTATACAGAATTGCGTTTTCGGAGCACGATCGCATAAAGCTCAATACGGGGGACGTAGTGGTTTTGTCATCAAGCGCAATTCCCGGTAATGAAAGATTTGTTGGAAAAATTGTAAATGCTCTCGTTAAAAACGGAGTTAAAGTCGTTAATGACGCGGTAGAAGACGTTCACGTTTCGGGTCACGCCTGCCGCGAAGAAATAAAGCTTCTTATTGCGCTTACAAAGCCGAAATACTATATGCCAATTCACGGCGAGGAAAGACACCTTTATGCAAACAAGGAAATTGGCGAGTATATGGGTATTCCTTCCGAAAATATTTTCGTCTCGGAAATAGGAAAGGTATTGGAGCTTGATAAAAAATCCGCTAAATTCAACGGAACAATTCAAGCAGGAAAGGTGTTGGTTGACGGCAGCGGAGTTGGTGATATAGGAAACGTTGTTCTCAGAGACAGAAAGCTCCTATCGGAAGACGGACTTGTAGTTGTCGTTGCTGTGGTTGACATCAACGGCGGATACGTGGTTTCCGGGCCGGATATAGTTTCACGCGGATTTGTCTACGTCAAAGAAAACGAAGAATTGATGACTCGCGCAAAGCAAATTTGCGAACAAACTCTCAACAGAGCGATTTCAAAGAGAATGAGAGACAGACTTCAAATAAAGGGACTTATAAGAGACGATTTAGCTAAATTTATATTTAAAGAAACAAAGCGTAAGCCGGTAATTTTACCTGTGCTTATGGATATTTAATGCGACACGGGGGCGGAGTAAATGTTATATGTTGGTATCACAAAGGCGAGAGACATTTTTGAAAATTACTCTGCCCTTTTATCATTCGGCGAAAAAACGAAATTCAAGTCCATAAAAAATAAAAAAGAAGCTGAAATGTATGCAACGTCAAAAATTCTTTTGAGAATTATGATGAAAGAATTTTTAAATAAGGAATTTACAGAACTTGAATATAACAGTCACGGGAAACCCTATTTAAAGAATTTTCCCTATGATTTCAGCATATCTCACAGCGAAGGCGTTTGTATTGTTTTAATAAGCGATACCAAAAATGAAAAGGTGGGAATTGACGTTCAAAAGAACCTCACAGACGAAAAGAAGGCAGAGCGAATTTCTAAAAGATTTTTTAAGAATATTGATAATAAAATAATTGAGACTTCTTCCCTTTCAACCGAGTTTTTTATTTATGATTTAAAAGACGGACAAGTCAAGAAAAACAGAATTTTTCCAAAATCAAAAGTTCTAGAGGATTTTAATTTTAAATGGACAAGATTAGAGGCGTTTTTAAAGGCTAGGGGAACAGGATTTTGTCAGCTTGAAGAAGCTCACGAAATAAAAGATAAATTTTCAAGCTTTGAATACGAAGATTACACAATCTCAATATGCAAAAAAGAACTGTAAAAGCTTTATGCTCTTACAGTTCTTTTTTTATATGATGGAGTTAATGAACTCCAAAATGTTTGGCAAAAATCTGATAAGTAAAATTAATATAACGATAAATAATACGCTTACAAGAACAGGAGAAAAAATTGAAACGTTTTCCTTTTCTATTTTATTTTTAACTGCGTCAAGTTGATTTTCGGGAATATAAAATTTAGCGGTGTTAAAATTTACCTCGTCGTATTTTTTCTTTTCCTCTTTCGTGAGTTTTATATAATCCTCATAACTTAATTTTTTTCTTCCTGCGATTTTTACAAAGGAGGCAAACTGTCCTTTATACGAAACAAAAAGCTTCATTAATGTCGGATTTAAAAATAACTCGCTGACGGTTTTTGAATTTTCTTCGCCTATACCTTCATACCTAACAAGCATAAACAAAACATCCTGCAAGTACTTTTTCTTGAAATGTATGAAAAATACCGTCAAGCAAAGAGTAACGATAAGAAGAAAAATAAAAAGTCCAATGGGAAAATCTATATTAATTTTATCGTACTGATTTAAGTTGCTATTAAAAAATTTTTCAATATAATATAACATAAAACCTCTTAATTGTAAACTCAAATTTACAATTTGCGTTGTTTAATTAAATTTGGTCTAGAAACTCTTGTCCGCAGATACTCTTTAAAAGTTCGTCCAAATCCTCATTATCCTCGTAGTAAAGAGTCAGAGTTTTGTGTCTTCCCTTCTCTTCAATTTTAACCTTTCTGCCAAGATGAGATTGAACACGAAGCTCCATCTCTCTGAAATAATCGACAAAGGGGAGAGCTTCTTCTGTTTCTTCGACAGTCTTTTTTACTTTGTTGAGCTTTTTTACTTCCTCTTCTACAGCCCTTACAGAAAGGTCGCATACCTGAATTTTTTCAGCAAGCGGAAGCATCAGTTCCCTGTTTTTAAGTCCGAGAAGAGTTCTCGCGTGACCGCTGCTGATTTCGCCTCTTGCAACCATTTCCAACACCTCAGCGGGTAAATCAAGAAGCCTGAGGGCATTTGTAATAGCGCTACGGCTTTTTCCTACTTTCCTCGATACTTCTTCCTGTGTGAGTCCATAATCTGCAGCAAGCGACCTGAAAGCCATAGCTTCTTCAATAGGATTTAAGTCCTCTCTCTGAATGTTTTCAATAAGAGCTATTTCAGCTACATCCCTATCGTCTTTTTCTAAAATTATCGCAGGAATTTCGGTCAGTCCTGCTATTTTTGATGCTCTGAACCGTCTCTCACCTGCTATTATTTGATATCTGCCTTCTCCGTATTCACGCACAAGAATAGGCTGCAAAAGGCCGTTTTCACGAATAGAGGCAGCTAATTCCTCTAAGGCTGATTTGTCAAAGTTTTTTCTTGGTTGATCTCTTTTTGGATCGATAAGAGCAATTCTTAATTGCAAAACTTGATTTTCGTTATTGTTCTTCTCATCAAGAGAGTTATCTAAAAATATGGCGTCCAAGCCTCTGCCAAGTCCGCTGTTCTTTTTTCTGGGCATTTCTAAGCCTCCTCATCAAATTGGTAAAAAATGGTAAAACATAATAAATTCGTAACTGCTTTTATCAGCGGTGATTATACTAGAAAATATCGAAAAAGGATAAAAAATTGACGTTTTTTCGCGATAAATCCCGTATTTTTACGGATTTTGTCAAAAACTAAATTCTTAACATCAATTCTTTTGCAACCGCTGCATATTCTAGAGAACCCTTTCCGTACGGATCGTGATAACATATTGGTTCGCCATATCCGGGAGCTTCGGAAATACGCACGGTCCTAGAAATCGGAACTTTAAATAGCTGATCTGAGTAATATTTTTTTAATTCTGCCACAACCTGTCCCGTTAAAGTGAGCCTTCCATTATACATTGTAAGCAAAATTCCTACTATTTGTAAGTTTGGATTATATAATTGACGTATTTTTTTAATAGTATTAAGCAACTGTGACATTCCTTCCAGCGAGTAAAACTCGCACTGCATAGGTATTACTACTCCGTCAGAAGCAGACAAAGCCTTAACAGTTAACATACCAAGAGAGGGGGGACAGTCTATAAATATGTAATCATATTGATCTTTTATAGAATCTATTGCCAATTTTGCAAAATTTTCGTCTTCTTCCAAATCATAAAGTTCGAGCTCTGCGCCTGCAAGATCAATATTAGCCGGAATGACGGATAAATTTTTGAATTTGGTCTTGATTATGGTCTCTTCAATAGAGCATTTTCCTATTATTACATCGTAAACAGTCTTTTTTATTTTAGATTTTGATAAACCTAGGCCACTTGTAGCGTTTCCCTGCGGGTCCATATCAATCATAAGGACTTTTTTGCCCTTATTTGCGATTTGAGCAGATATATTAACGCAAGAAGTGGTTTTTCCTACTCCGCCTTTCTGATTAGAGAAAGATATAATCTTACCCATTAAAAACTCCTTTGAGAATAATTTTACAATAAAAACACTACTAATAAATGTTTTATTGAACTAATTATATCATTTTACGTTATATATGTCAATAGAAAAGAGAAATATATATTGTAAACAATTTTAATATAAAAAAGTTCAATGTTTCACGTGAAACATTGTTTTTTTGCTTAAAAAAGTATATAAATCAATATAAAAGGGCAGGGAAGAGGGGAATAATTGGCAAGATATTACGTTAATAACAGCATAAAGTTTTAAGTAATGATGTTTCACGTGAAACACTTGCAAAATTTATTGGGATATACCGATTTAAAAAGCTCAATTTTACCACTCTTAATAGAAAATATCACAAAATATAGATTTTGATGACTTTTTAGCCTGAAATTTATGTGATTATTAATATCAATAATTAAACTTAGATATGAAAACAAAAAACGACTGATTTTAAGCCTCTAGGGTGATTTTTAATCAAATTTTCTGTCCTTTTGATTTATAAGGGTATATTTAAACGCATAAATGCATATATATGCATTTAAATGGATATTTATGCAACTGCGTTTTTCCTTGACTTTGAATATATAATGTGATATAATATTTTCGTTAATGAAAGGAGCAGGGAAATGAAGTACGTAGAAAAAGGTAATGATATTTCAAAGAATGATAACGCAACACGAATACTTTTGGTAAGACACGGACAATCTGTTGGAAATCTTGACGGCAAATATGTGGGGCATAGTGAATCTGCGCTTACATCTCTCGGAAGTATTCAAGCGAATGCCTGTGCTGAATTTTTAAGCGATGTAAAAATAGACGCAATATATTCGAGCAGCCTTAACAGAGCGTATAATACTGCGCTTCCTCACGGAAAAATGAGAAATTTGGAAGTTGTGAAAGATGAAAATCTCAGAGAAATCTATTTGGGTAAATGGGAAGACGAAAGTCTTGAAGTAATTATGACAAAATATAAAGAAGAATTTTTCCACGGTTGGAAAGACAATTTTGGAACGTTTACTCCTCCGGACGGTGAGAGCGTGCTCAGCCTTCAAGAGAGAATGTATGATGAGATAGAAAAAATTGCAAATTGCCACATAGGAAAGACTGTATTGATTGTGAGCCACGCGGCTGCAATCCGCTCTTTTTGGGGCAAAATTTCCAATATTCCGCCTCAAAGTCTTGCAGCAGAAACGAAATTTCCTGCTAATGCTTCTGTCTCTACCTGCTATTACTTGAATGGAAAATTCTATCCTATTGAATATTCAAATAACGCGTTTATGTAAACTCTATTTTACATAAAGAGCAAAAAAAGACCGATGAAACGGTCTTTTTTTGTTGGTTTAATTTTTATTTAAAATACGCTTGAAAGCATCCTCGCTGTTTTTGTAAGCGGTTTCTGTTTCTTCTTTTCCAAGGTGTGACGCGAAGGCGCTTTTTGCTCTCAAACAAACAACTGTATCCTCCGGAAGGTTAGAGAAAACCGGCAGAGAACCGAGATATGTCGAGGATAGATATGCCGCGCATTCGTCAAGCAGATTAACGTGAGAGTTACCGTCGGATTTTTCAATATACTGCTCTATATTAGCGAATAAACTATAATCTCCATCTTGAGTTTTTGCAAATTTGTTTTCACGGTACACAGATTCGGATAGAATGCAAATATAATAATTTCCGTACATTTTATTGTTTGAAAATTTCTTTTGATTCTCCTGTATGAGCATATAGTTGACGGTATTTTCTTTATCCTTTTCGGCTTCTTTGATTTCTTCGTTTGTCAGGAGAAAAAGGTCTTGAAAGTCTACTGCGATATTTTCATTGCCGTCATAATCCGAAACGACCTGATTCAGAGACTTTAAAGCTCTTGCGTACTCCGCTATATCGCCATCCTTGGCGGTTCTTCCAAATTCGTGAGGACCGGCGTACATAATGTGTATATCGTATTCCGTTTTGGAACAAAACTGTAATGTACAAATTGTTATCGAAAAAATCAAAAACAGGGCCACTAGGGTATGCCATTTATAGTAGTACCAAAAATTATCAAAGCGTTGCTTGAACGTAAGTTTTTCTTTGTTTTCCATTTTGCCGTCTCCTGAATGCTAGTATAGTTCGATTATAACTCAAATAGAACGAAAAATCAACGCAAATATGTAAACTTTCGTATTATTTTAAAAATGAATAATTATGCAAAAATCCCCTGCGAATAATTTTGCAGGGGATTAAGTATGTTATTAGGTCTCCGGCTTCATAGTGGGGAAGAGAAGGACGTCTCGGATAGATGGAGAATCAGTGAGAAGCATAACAAGTCTGTCAACTCCGAATCCGAGGCCTCCTGTTGGGGGCATACCGTATTCAAGCGCAGTTACGAAATCATAATCGACCTCTGCGCGGCAGTTGGGTTCTTCCTTTCTCTTTGCTTGAACCTGTTTTTCAAATCTTTCTTTTTGATCGATGGGGTCATTAAGCTCGGAGAACGCGTTGCCGAACTCTGTGCAGTTGATGAAATACTCAAATCTCTCTGTAAAGAGAGGGTTTTCAGGCTTTCTCTTGGCGAGCGGACTGTTTTCTACAGGATAGTCGTAAATAAATGTAGGCTGTACGAGCTTGTCCTCGACGAATGCGTCAAACAACTCTACGAGAACGGTGCCTTTTGTTGCATTTTCGGGTATTTCTACGTGGTGAGCCTTTGCTGCCAGACGGGCGTCTTCATCGCTCTTCCACTCGTTGTAGTCTATACCGCTATACTTTTTAACCGCCTCAACCATTGTGAGTCTTTCCCATTTTCCAAGGTCGATTTCTTTACCCTGATAGGTGATAAGAGTGCTTCCGCAAACCTCTGTTGCAAGCATCTTGTAAAGGTCTTCAACAAGGTCCATCATTCCGTAATAGTCGGTATACGCTTCGTAAAGCTCGATTGTTGTAAATTCAGGGTTATGCTTCGTATCCATACCCTCGTTTCTGAAAATTCTGCCGACCTCATAAACCTTGTTCATGCCGCCGACGATAAGTCTTTTGAGGTAGAGCTCGGTCTCGATACGGAGATACATATCAATATCAAGGGTGTTGTGGTGTGTTACGAACGGCCTCGCGCTTGCGCCTATTTCAAGCGGAACTAGGATAGGAGTGTCAACTTCAAGATAGCCTTTGCTGTCAAGATATTCGCGAATGAGACGTAGTATCTTTGAACGTTTAACGAACGTATCCTTCACCTCGGGATTTACTATAAGGTCTACGTATCTTTGTCTGTACCTCTGTTCAAGATTTGTAAGACCGTGGAATTTTTCCGGAAGGGGAATGAGAGACTTGGCAAGGAGCATCATAGAGGTTACATGAATCGAAACCTCTCCGGTGCGCGTTCTGAAAAGAAATCCCTCGGCTCCCACGATGTCTCCAACGTCCCATTTCTTGAACGAGGCGTAGTCATCGTCACCGAGATTGTCACGGCTTACGTAAAGCTGAATTTTGCCGTCCTCATCGAGAACGTGAGCGAAGGATGCCTTGCCCATAATTCTTCTTCCTATCATACGTCCCGCGATTTTTACCGTAATTTTCTCGTCTTCCTTTAAAGTCGGCTCTTTTTCGTTGAAAATATTTATTGCGTTTTTAGACGTGGAAGTGACCTCGTATTTTGTGATAACAAAAGGGTTTTTTCCGCTTTCGTAAAGCGCGTTGAGTTTTTCGCGTCTTACCGCGAGCTCACTGCTTTGATTTAACACGGGGGCGGAGTTGTTTTCGTTATTAGCCATTTTAGTCGTCCTTTCTTTTGTGAAAAGTTACTTTGCTCTGTAAATGTTTTTGATTGTTAAAACCTGCTCTTTAACACCTGCAACAACAACCCTGTCGCCTACCTTTGCTCCGATTAAGGCGATGCCGATAGGGGAAGAATCTGAAATTTTGCCCTCAAAAGGATTGGTCTCATAAGAGCCTACTATGTGATATTTAAAATCGCATTTTCTGGTCTCATTATATCCCTCGACGAAAGAGCCTACGCTAATCTTTGTGTCGTCAATTTGAGATTCGTCAATTACCTTTGCGTTTGCGATCATCTCGCGGAGCTCCGCGATTCTGGAATGGATTTTTCCTTGTTCAGCCTTCGCTTCATCGTATTCGCTGTTTTCCGAAAGATCGCCGAATGCGCGAGCGGTTGAAATATCCTTTTTATTCTCTTCTACCTTTACGTTTACAAGATAGTCGAGTTCGTCTTGAAGGGCTTTAAAACCCGCTTGTGTGTAAGTCTTGGTTTCTGACATTTTTAAAAAATCTCCGTTTATTTAATTAATTTATTTATTTCAGAATAAGCATCATCAAGGGCTTTTGACATGTTTTCGCAAATGAAGTCAGGTGTAATACCGACCTTGTGATAGTTTTGTCCGCAGGGCGGATTATAATATGCTACTGTCATTGTAATCGTACTGCCGTCAGCAAAAGGAAAGGTTGTTTGCATTATTCCTTTTCCAAAGCTTTTCTCGCCGACGATTGTGACATCCAAAATTCCGGCATCGCCGAAATCTCTTACCGCAGCGGTGAAAAGTTCGCCTGCGGAAGCAGTATTTTTGTTGCAAATGACAACCGAAGGTAACAAAAATTCGTGTTCGTCTGTATCTTTTACAGGCAAACTGTAGTTATTGCTGAAAGAAACAATTTGCGTCCCCTTGGGTGAAATATAGGACAACATATCCACAACAGAACTCAAATATCCTCCGGGATTGTCGCAAAGGTCGTAGATGACTCCGACGCAACCCGCAGCTTCAAAGCTGTCGATTGCCTCCTTAAATTGTTCCGTGGTGTTTTCTTTAAAACCTGTAATTTTTATATATCCGATTTTGTTTTCATCTATTGAATAGGTTACTGAATGTTCTATGATTTTACTTCTTATTACCGTGTAGGAAATCTCTTCTCCTTCTCGGGAAACCGTGATCTTTACCTCAGTGTCAATCTCTCCGCGAACCGCAGCCAAGGTTTTTGAATAACCCATTTCGCTGACACGAACGTCGTCCACTGCTACAATATAATCTCCGGGCAAAATTCCCGCTTTTTCTGCTCCTCCGCCGGGAGTGACAGATTCTATATGACAGGAGTTATCCAAATTGTTGAATATAACCTGCACGCCTATACCGATAATTTCACCGCTCATATCGGTGCTGTAATCGTCATATTCGTCAGGTGTTCTGTATACTGCGTAATCGTCGCCGATTGAATAGATTAAGCAGTCGATAAGCGCCAGCGTTACGGTTTTTTCGTCTTTTAAGTCGATTTTGTCAATGAAGAATTCGAAAAAGCAATCCTTCATATCGTTTGCCAAAATTTCAGCTTCCGGCAAATCCTCTACGTAAAAGTTTTTGAACTTACTTTCAACCTGGGCGAGCCTTTGCGTATCAAAAGCGGGGAAGCGCCACTTTGCAAAATATGAGACGACATTGTTGGCCTTGTAACCGTCGCAGCTCTCAATGTGCTCTACAAGTTCTTCCTTGTCGTAAATTGATTCCCAATCGCTGTTTAAATTTAAAAGCCAGAAGCAAGAGGAGAGAGAAAGAGCAACGGCCAAGAGTAAAACGGTAAGAAGCAACGCGCGAACGGAACGTAGTGTTTTTTTCTTCATATTTCTTACATATACAACAATATATACCCCGCGCAGAGCAGGGTATATAAATGTAAAATCCTTTTCAAATATTAGAATTTCGTTGGCTTTGAGGTGAGATATTTCTTAACCATAAGAGCTACCTTGAATGTAACGGCGTGGTCAAACTCACGAAGGTCGAGTCCTGTTATTTTTCTGATTTTTTCAAGGCGGTATACAAGTGTGTTACGGTGAACGAAGAGCTTTCTTGAAGTCTCGGAAACGTTCAGGTTATTTTCAAAGAAGCTTTGAACTGTCATAAGAGTCTCCCTGTCAAGAGATTCAAGAGAGCCTTTTTTGAATACCTCTTGCAAGAAAATCTCGCAAAGGGTGTTGGGGAGCTGGTAAAACAGTCTTCCGATACCCAGACTGTCGTAGGACATAACAGGCTTTTCAATATCAAAAACCTTTCCTACTTCAAGAGAAATTCTCGATTCTTTATAAGCTTTTGCAAGGTCCTTTAAGTTGTTAACGATAGAGGAAATACCAATCAAAACCTTAACATCGTATTCGCTCTGTATTGTTTTGAGAAGCCCCGTAGCATAGTCTATACAGTCGTCGCAGTTTGTATTCACGGATATTTCCTTAACGAGAACGATATCCTGCTCGCTTATGCTAATAACGTAATCCTTGGTTTTGTCCTTAACCTGTGCCTGTACGATTTCGTAAGGGGGAATTTGAGTGTGACCTTGGAATTTGATAACGATAACAACTCGTTGTTCATCTGTGTTGAAATGAAGCTCGTTTGATTTTGTGTAAATGTCGCTTGGAAGAATATTATCAAGAATGATATTCTTTATGAAAGAGCCCTTGTCATATTTCTCATCGTAAAGGCTCTTTATGTTGCCGAGAGAGATGGAAAGCATTTGAGCCATTTTTCCCGCGTGGGCATCGTTGCCTTCGACAAAAACAATGCTCTCGCTTTTGCTGCTTGAAACGATATAGCGATATGTAAATCCTTCAAACACCATGTTGTCTTGGGAGAAGGAGAGTTCTTCTTTGATTCTTTGTCTTGATTCTCCGATTTTATTTAATTCGCTTGATGCTATTATAATGCCGTTCTCGTCAATAACTCCGATTGTACGACCAACAACATCCTTCATTTGATGAATTAAAGTTTGAAATAAACGATTGGACATAGAATATCCCTTTCTTTTGAATTACCGTTTGAACAGCCCGAACACAGTAAACAAAAAAATCCTAAATTGCAAGTGTTGAAATCAAAACTTGTAAAAGGAGTTCTTTGTTAAAAATGTCAAAATGTCATTTCGTAATCGTCAAATAATCTGTTTTTGTTAATACTGTACTATATTCTAACTCATTTTTTGATATTTTTCAATAGTTTTTTGAAATTTATTTGTAAAAATAACAAAAAAATTTTGTAAATATTTGTTGAAAATTACATTTTTTCAAAAGAAAGTTAAAGTTCAAGCTCGTAAGAAATTGCAGAAAGAGCGTAAATTGGAGCTGTTTCACAACGCAAAATACGCGGCCCAAGGTTAATAATTTCCGAGTCGAATTTTCTCGCAAGCTCTACCTCGTCCAAAGAAAATCCGCCTTCCGTTCCGACAAAGACAGCGATTTTTTCGCCCTGCCGTACTTCTTTTAAAACAGATTTAAGACTCACTGTATCGTCACCCTCGTAGCAGAATAATATTTTTGAGTTTTCCTCTCGCGCGAGAGTAAGAGCGTTTTCGTAGCTCAACGGCGAAAAAACCTCGGTTAAAATTGCTCTGCCACATTGCTTAGAGGCTTCGTTGGCGATTTTTGAAAGTCTTTCTGTTTGACGGTCTACTTTGTCGGCCTTAGGACGTTTTACGCAGCGTGACGACTCAAAGGGTATTACCTTCGTCACGCCGAGCTCGACCGCTTTTTGAACGATAAATTCAAGTTTATCTCCCTTTGGATATCCCATAAACAAGCTTATGCCGACGGGCGACTCGGTATTCTTTTCAAGGGTTGATAAAATTTCGAGCTCACATTCATCATCTCGGATTTTCGTAAGCTTGCAGGTATGAACCTTGCCGTGCATATCGCACACAGCCACCTCATCTCCCACCGCCAAACGAAGCGCTCTGGCAATGTGACGGGCATCGTTTCCGTTTATCTTGACCTTATTATCAAAAAAGTTTTCGCTTGGAACAAAAAATCTTGGCATTTTAAATCTCCGTCAGGATTGCTTTTTTTACGAGAAGGGCAACCCAATCATTTTCCTTTTCTTCCTTCAAAACCTTAAATCCGTATTTTTCGAGAGCCTTTACTACGTCGTTCTTGCTGGGCTCGATAATGCCCGACAAAATAATCGGCGCTTCCGGCTTGATACAGTCGCTGAGATCGGGCAACATTCTGATTATGATTTCCGCAACAATATTAGCAACACAGAAGTCGTATTTTTCACTTCTGTCTATATTTTTGAGAAGGTCGGAGACCCCCACGGTGATGTTTTTACAGCCACTGTCCTTTGCGTTTTCTCTCGCGACCTTTACTGCAACGGGGTCAATATCATAGGCGAAAATTTCACACGCCCCCAGCTTTGAGGCGCAAATCGATAAAATTCCCGAGCCCGTTCCGACGTCTAAAACTCTCTTACCGCTTAAATCCTCGTTCTGCATAATCCGCATAACGAGCCTGGTGGTTTCGTGAGTTCCGGTGCCAAAAGCCATACCGGGATCAATTCTGATGATAACTTCGCCATCGCTCGCCTCATATTTTTCCCAAGCGGGAACGATAGTGATTTTTCCGAGTTTAATGGGCTTATAGTATTTCTTCCACGCATGCGCCCAGTCTTCCTCGTCCATTCCCTCGACGTTTAAGGCGTAGTCTATATTTTCAATATTAAAGCGCTCTTTGATAAAATTTGTGTATTCGGGAATGTTTTTTTCTTCCGGAATGAAAAGCGAAATTTTAGCAACACTTTTATCCGCATTCAAAATGCTCTCGTCCACGAGCTCTCCGTACATTCCGTTAAGCGAAAAGTCGCTGTAATCCTCTATCATAAGTCCGTTGTCAAGCATACTCATAACAGCTGAGGCGCTGTCCAGATTTTCGGTTTTTACAGTGACGGTCAGCTTTGTCCATTTTCCTGACATATTAATCAATCCTCGCTATTTCGATATCTTTTTTTACTTGCTCTATAAGCTGTTCTTCAAATTCAAATTTGACTTCTTCCCTGATAAAGTCCAGAAAGTATATTCTTACCTTTTTTCCGTAAAGGTCTCCGTCAAAATCAAAAATGAAGCTCTCCGCGTGTAAGGTGCGCTCCTCAAAGGTGGGGCAAATGCCTATGTTGGTAATGGATTTGTAGGTTGCTCCGTCACAGAAAATTTCAGTCTTGTATACGCCGTTTTTAAGAGGAAGCTTTCTCTCATCTATTTCGGTATTCAGGGTAGGGAAGCCGAGTTTTTTTCCAACGCCCCTGCCGTGTACTACGGAGCTTTCGATAAAATAGGGAACGTAGAGTAAGGAGTTCGCTTCCTTTATTTTTGATTCCGTCAGTAGTTTTTTGATTGCGGAGGAAGAAATTTTTTCGTTTTCATCTAATTCGTCTTTCACGAAAAACGCCTCTTTGTTATGCTTTGAAAGTTGATCGGAAAGGTCGTTTTTATCATAGCTTGCGTTCTTACCGAATCTGAACGTTTCACCGCAAAACGCCGCACGGGTATGCAGATTTTTAATCAAAACGTCATTTACGAAGGTTTCCGCGTCCATATCTTTGATTTTTTCAAACTCGAATTCGTATATTCGGTCTACTCCCATTTCCGTAAGCAAGGAGCTGCGTTCGCTATCGGATAAAATTTTCTTGTCGCCGTGGCTTTTGGTGGGAAGGGAGGCAAATGTGAAAATCGAAAGAGGAACGCCCAGCGCGACGGCTGTTTTTTTGGCGCTTAAAATCAACTTGGCGTGTCCCTTGTGAATTCCGTCAAAACAGCCCAAAGCGACGACATTTTCATCGCCCTGTTTATCGGAGAGATATTTGATATTCATTCGTGCTCCTTTCCTCATATTTTGCTTTGAATATTATACACTAAT
Organism: Eubacteriales bacterium; assembly: GCA_045605265.1. Classification (GTDB taxonomy): domain Bacteria; phylum Bacillota; class Clostridia; order Oscillospirales; family CAG-272; genus UBA1740. Next base: position 40,244 of record JAZUPQ010000053.1, read on the forward strand.
TTCAGGCGTTTGTAAATAGTTCTTTTGCGAAATATTGGTATATTGACAAAAAGTGCTTATTTGTGATAAAATGAGGTAAAACTAAATTAAAATAAAATAAATTTAGGAGAGAAAAATGAAACTGAATTATAAAAGGACTATTCTGGTCGGTTTTGCGTTTTTCTTAATAAGCGCTTTTTGGCAAGCTTACGATGCCATCGTTCCGCTTATTTTGACAAACCACTTCGGACTCCCGCAAACCGCATCGGGAGTCGTTATGTCCATAGACAATGTACTCGCGGTATTTATGCTTCCTGTTTTTGGCGCTCTGTCCGACAGAGTTAGCACAAAATACGGAAAGAGAACTCCGTTTATAGTAATCGGAACTATCTTTGCGATAGTATCCTTTATTTGTCTGACATTTATTGACAACTATCAAATTGCAAAGCTCGTTGACGCAGGTATCCCCGCTTTGCGAGAGGGAATCACTAATGAAGAGCTGACAGAGGTGATTTCGAAAACATTGGAGGTCACCAAGGCAAATCCTATGGCTCTCATAGGCTTTGTGGCTACCTTGCTTGTTGTCTTGCTTTCAATGGCAACCTTCCGCTCTCCCGCCGTTGCTCTTATGCCCGATGTAACAGTAAAGCCGCTTCGTTCAAAGGCAAACGCAGTTATTAATCTTATGGGTACGGCAGGCGGCATACTCGTTCTGGTTTTGGGTATGATTTTCGCAACGGCAAAAAAAATCTATATGCAATATACAGGCTACGTAATCGCCGTTACTTCTATAATGCTCACAGGACTTGTAATTTTCGTTCTCACGGTAAAGGAAAAGAAATGGGCGAAGGAGATGCAAGACCTCACGGCAAAAGAGGGACTCGACCAGCTGGCAGTCGCTAACACCGAGGGCGAAGCGGTGAAGGAAAGAAGCCTTACGAAAGCAGAATTCCGTTCCTTGATTTTAATTTTGGCTTCCGTCGCTCTTTGGTATATGGGTTATAACTCCATAACCAGTAAGTATTCGGTTTACGCCTCAAATATACTTCATTTTGATTATAATTTCACTCTTATAATAGCCCAAGCAGCTGCGATAGTTTCCTACATTCCCGTGGGAATTATATCCTCCAAATTCGGCAGAAGAAAGACGATACTCGCAGGTATTTTAATGCTTGCAACAGCTTTCTTTGTAGGAAACTTTATAACCTCTGACTCACCCGAGCTGATAATGTATCCCATTTTCGCTCTTGCAGGAATCGGCTGGGCCTCCATCAACGTAAATTCCTTCCCTATGGTAGTTGAGCTTGCTAAGGGCTCCGAGGTAGGAAAGTACACGGGTTACTATTACACTGCGTCTATGTCGGCTCAGATTATCGCACCAATACTTTCGGGATTCCTCTACGACCAAGTGTCTATGAGAATTATGTTCTTCGCCTTTGGTACGTTCTTTGTGGTAATGTCTTTCATAACGATGTTTTTCGTTAAGCACGGAGACTCTATGGCGGAGAAAAAGGGCGTGCTTGAAAGCCTCGACGTTGACTAAAATCAATCTTAAAGCAATTTCATAATATAGCGGAAAGAGGAGCAGACGAAGATCTATTCCTCTTCCTGTTTGTATAGAGCAGAAAGGGAAAAATATGCCTTTATTAATTACGTTAAGCAGCATTTTGTGTTTTTTTGTCGTATTATTTATCGTATATGTAATTCTCCTGGTTCCGTCGAAGGACAAGAAAGAAAAATGTAAAGAATTTGCAAATTACAGATACGCTCACCGAGGGCTTCATGATGAAATTTCTCCTGAAAACTCGCTTTCGGCTTTCAAAAAAGCGGTGGATTCGGGATTTGGAATAGAGCTTGACGTCAGACTCTCGAAGGACGGCAGACTGGTCGTTTTTCACGATGATACGCTTGATAGAATGACAGGAGAAGTCGGGCCTGTTGATTCAAAGGACTACGACGAGCTTACTAACATAAAATTAAGAGGCAGCGATGAGAAAATCCCCGGCTTTGACGAGGTTCTTGAACTCGTAGACGGCAAAGTGCCTCTGCTTGTGGAAATCAAAGAGGCAAAGGGTTCTCTCGCGGTTACAAAACAGACTTGCGAAAGGCTGAAATCTTACACGGGTGAGTATATAATCGAAAGCTTTAACCCGTTTGCCCTTCAAGAAGTAAGAAAAAATCTGCCCGGAGCGATAGTAGGAATTTTGTCGGAGCACTTCACGAAAAACAAAACATTCCGCAACTCTGTCTTTTATATTCTTCAAACCATGCTGCTCAATGTACTCTCGCGTCCGGACTTTGTTGCCTACAACCATAGTCATGCCTCGTTTTTGCCATTCAAGCTTGCAAAGGCTCTCGGATACGTGAGATTCTGTTATACTATAACGAGTGAAGAAGCAGAGGAAAGGGCCTTAAAAAAAGATTTTGAAAGCGTAATTTTTGAAGGCTATCTTCCAAAATCCCCTTATATCAAAACGGAGAAATAAAATGAAACTGCAACTTGTCGCCACATGTCTTTTCGGACTTGAAAAGCTCTTAGGTGATGAAATAGAAGAACTTGGATATGAAAAAATATCTACCATAGATGGCAGAGTTACCTTTATCGGAGATGAAGAAGCGATTGCTCTCTCAAATATTTGTTTAAGATTTGCCGAAAGAATTTATATAAAGTTAGGCTCTTTTCACGCCGAAAGCTTTGACGAGCTTTTTGAGGGAACGAGAAAGCTGCCGTGGCCTTCTTTTATAGGCCGCGATGACGCATTCCCTGTAAAGGGACATTCAATCAAGTCTGCCCTTTTTTCGATTCCCGACTGTCAGGCGATTGTAAAAAAGGCAGTAGTTCGTTCGCTCTCCGAGGAGTACGGGATATTACATTTTGACGAGACGGGAGTAAAATATCAAATAGAATTTTTTATTCTCAACAATGAAGCCGCTTTGATGATTGACACATCGGGAACGGCTCTGCATAAGCGGGGTTACAGAAAAGAACATAACGCCGCTCCTATTCGAGAGACACTGGCCGCCGCTATTGCAAAGCTCTCAAGGCCGAGAGAAAACGTGCTACTGTGGGATCCAATGTGCGGAAGCGGAACTATCGCTATCGAAGCGGCGATGATTATGAAAAATATCGCCCCCGGCCTTAACAGAGATTTTGCGGCGGAGGCGTTTCCGTTCATATCTAAAAAAATCTGGATTTCCGCAAGAGAAGAAGCGCGCGAGGGGGTAATAGAAAACACCGATTTCAGAGCCTACGCCTCGGACATTGACGAGAATGCAGTAAGGCTAGCCGAGAAAAACGCCCGTCTTGCAGGAGTTTCTGACGTGATTAAGACGTTCAAAAGCGACTTTTCCGAAATAGGAGAAGCAGGCAGACGAGGAACTATAGTCACTAATCCTCCCTACGGTGAGAGAATGGGAAGCCTTAAAGAAGTTGAAAAACTTTACACAGATATGGGGGTAAAGTTCAGAAGCCTTGCGCCTTGGCAGGTTTACGTTATCACCTCGCACCCCTCTTTCGAAAGATTTTACGGCAAAAAAGCCGACAAGGTGAGAAAGCTTTACAATGGTATGCTGCCTTGCTATCTGTATCAATTCTTTAAAAATTAACCTGGTTTTTATTTTTTATTAACACGGACTTCATAAAGATAGTTTAAAATATATATCGCAAGTATATAGGAAAGGTGCTTTTATGAAGACAAAGGTGAGAATTTTATCTTCTGTTTTGATGGTCGCGTTGATGTTGACGTTATCATCTTGTTTTCCCTCGGATTTGGGTATGAATAAGCCGTTTGGCGACGGAGATGAAAACAGCAACAGTGAAGATGATGCTTATATAAACGTTGAGGGCGGAGACAGTTACGAAATCACCATTTCAACCAATGAATCTACGAATATTTTAGCCGCTTCAAAGGCTCTGCTTTCATCGGTAATTGTGAGATGCACATCGGGTGAGGGCTCCGGCGTAATATACGACATCGATAAAAATTCCGGAGATGCATATATAATTACCAATTATCACGTTGTGTACGACTCTTCCACGAGCGATAAAATCAGCAAAAGTATTCAAATTTATCTTTACGGAAGTCCATACGGTCAGGTTTCCGAAAATCAGCTGGCGAAGTATGCAATCCCGGCGACCTATATTGGCGGAACAATGTACTACGACTTGGCAGTTTTGAAGATAGACGCGAGCAAAATTCTTATGGAATCCAGCGCAATCAAGGCAGATATTGCAGACTCCAACAAGGTATCGGTTCTTGAAACTGCGATTGCAATCGGCAACGCTAAGGGCGAAGGCATAAGCGCGACTCTCGGACACGTAAACGTAGACAGCGAAAATATCGTTATGCTGAGCGCCGACAACCAATCGAGAGTTACGTGCAGAGTTATGAGAATCGATACGGCGGTAAACAGCGGAAATTCCGGCGGCGGTCTTTTTAATGACAGAGGTGAGCTGATTGGAATCGTAAACGCCAAAATGGCGGACACGACCGTAGATAATATCGGTTATGCTATCCCCTCTAACGTAGTAAAGGGAGTCGTAGATAACATCGTGTATTATTACAGAAACGGAAAAGCGGATAAATGCGTTTACAGATGTATGCTCGGTATATCAGTAACGGTTAACGACGCAAAGGCTGTGTATAACACCGAAACGGGCAAAGTTAATATTTATGAGGAAATAGTTATCACAGAGGTTACGAGCGGCAGTCTTGTTAAAGATTATCTCAAAAAGGGTGATATAATCAACTCGATAACCATAGACGGAAATAAGCACGAGGTTGTCAGAACGCATAACGTAATTGACTCTATGCTTAACGCCAGAGTAGGAAGCTCCGTAATTATGAACATAACAAGAGATGGACAAACCTTTGACGTTACAATTCCGATTACAGAAGAGATGCTGACGGCATATTGACGTACGGGACGGTTAAAAGAAATATAAACTACAAGTAGGGATTTCGGCTCGCGGCTTGAAATCCCTGTTTTTTCATTGACTAAATCAAAATAATGGTATAAAATATAATTAAAGTTATTAAAAAGAGGAAATAACAATGGCTTGGTGGCAGATTGCTCTGATAGTTTTAGCTTCGATTGCGGTTTTGCTTTTTCTCATTTGCTATTTTTCATATGTCTATACGTTCAAACGCAGAAAAAAAGACATCTCTCCCTATCACCAGCTTGACGGCGAGGATAAAAACGGCAAGAAAGCGTATTCAAGAAAAATCATAGATGAATTTTTAAAGATAAAACCCACGAAAGAGGTATATATTGATTCCCACGACGGAATTAAGCTTTACGGAGTTATTTACGAGGTGGATAAAAACGCCCCTTTTGAAATCGCTTTTCACGGTTACAGAAGTCTTGCCGTGAGAGATATGAGCGGGGGAGGCAAGGAAGTGCTTGACAGAGGCCACAACCTCCTGTTAGTTCATCAAAGAGCTCACGGAAAAAGTGAGGGGAAAACCATATCATTCGGAATTAACGAAAGATTTGACGTTAAATCGTGGGCGGAATATATAGCAAGAGAGTACCCAAAGAGCAAAATTCTTTTGGTAGGCATTTCTATGGGAGCTTCCTCCGTAATAATGGCGGGCGAATTAAGTTTGCCCGAAAACGTGGTCGGAATTTTGGCGGACTCGCCCTACTCATCTCCTGCGGAAATAATAAAAAAAGTATCAAAGGACATAGGATGCTTTTTGACGATGCTTTATCCTTTTGTAAAGCTCGGAGCGAAAATTTTCGGAGGCTTCAATTTGGAAGAAGCGTCGCCGAAGACGGCTGTTAAAAACTATAAATACCCCTTGTTAATCATACACGGGGAGGGGGATAGCTTCGTTCCTTGCTCTATGAGCAGAGAGATTAAGACTATGAGAGAGGATATTCTTCTCGAAACGTTTGAGGGGGCAAACCACGGACTTTCTTACATTTGCGACACCGAGAGATACAGAAAAATCACTTGCGATTTTATAGAAAAAATTTTAGGAGAAAAGGTATATGAAGATAAAGGATAAATTACACGGATTTGTAGTTTCTAAAATATATAAAGTTCCGGAAATAGATGCAAATCTTTATGAGATGGTTTATGAAAAGAACGGAGCGGTTCTTTATTTTCTTGACCGTGAGGACGAGAATAAGACCTTTGCCATTTCGTTTAAAACCATTCCCGAAGATAATACGGGCGTCTTTCATATAATCGAACACTCGGTTCTCTGCGGTTCGCAAAAATATCCGCTAAAAGAACCTTTTGTCGAGCTTTTAAAGGGCTCGCTTCAAACCTTTCTTAACGCGCTGACCTTTCCCGACAAAACGATGTACCCCGTCGCCACGAGAAACGACAAGGACTTTCTTAACCTGATAAGCGTTTATATGGACGCCGTGCTTCATCCCGCAATTCTTAAAAATCCAAACATTTTCGGGCAGGAAGGCTGGCACTACGAGCTGGACGGGCAGGAAAATCTCTGTCGAAAGGGCGTAGTCTATAACGAGATGAAGGGGGCGTATTCCTCCCCCGATACCGTTGCTTCCTTTGAACTTATGAATATGCTCTATCCGGGTACCTGCTATTCTTATGAGTCCGGAGGCTCTCCGGAGGGAATACCGCAGTTGACTTATGAAAAATTTTTATCCGCTCACGCTAAATTTTATCACCCGTCGAACGCTCAAATAGTCCTCGACGGAAGCGTGAATTTGGACGCCGTTCTTTCGCTTATTGACTCATTTCTATGCGAATATGACAGGCTTGACATTGATTTTGACATAGGCGACATAGGCGATTGCCAGGAAGCGAAGAGAGAAGTTTTATATGAAATAGCTCCAAGCGAAAGCGAAAAGGATAAAACCAGAATCTCACTCGGCTTTTTAACTACGAGATTCAACGAGCCCGTCGAGAGCATGGCGCTCGGCGTAATTTTTGATGCAATATGTTCAAGTAACGAGTCGGTTCTCAAAAAAGCCATACTTGACAGCAAACTTTGCGAGGATGTTTACCTGACGTCAAACGACGGTATTAAACGCCAATTTTTGCAGGTGAATTTCAGCAACGTAAAGGATGGAAAAAATTCGGAATTAATAGCTCTTTTCAATAAAAAAGCAGAAGAAATTTGTAAAAAAGGTATAGGCGCAGAGCTTTTGGAGGCCTCTTTGAACAGTATTGAGTTCAAGAGCAGGGAGAGAGATTTTGGAACGCTTCCAAAGGGTATCGTTTATTCAATTTGCATTACTTCCGCCAGCCTTTACGGCGGAAATCCCACACAGGAATTGAGATTTGAGGAGACGTTCGATTTTTTGCGCAAGTCGCTTTCAAGTGATTATTACGAAAATGTGTTGAAAAAGTATATTGCGGAAAACACAAGCAGAGCCTGCGTAATACTAACTCCATCAAGAACGCTCGGAGAGGAAAGAGAGAAAAAAATAAGTCTCGAACTTGAAAAAATAAAGAAAGGAATGAGCCCGGAGGAGCTTGAACAAATAAAGAAAACGGCAAAGGATATAGAGCGGTGGCAACAAACCCCCGACAGCGAGGAAGCACTGTCAGCTCTGCCGTATCTGACTCTTGCGGACATTCCGCAGGATATAGAATGTTTGCCGATTACCGAAGATAAAATCGGCGAAAACACAGTCCTTTATCACGAAATTAACACAGAGGGTATCGTGTATGCAAGTATGTATTTTGACATAAGCGATATGGAAAAAGAGGACATACATACTTTAAAATTGTACACCTCTATGACGAAAAAAGTGCCTACGGAAAACTATACGCCTCTGGATTTGCAAAAGGAATTAAAATCAAATCTGGGCTCTTTGAACTTTTCATCAAAGAACCTTCTTAGAGACGGAGAAAACAAAATTTACCTTCAAATAAACGCCTCAGCCCTCGAAAGCAAAAAGGATAAGCTTGTAGAATTGGTTAAAGAGGTTCTCTTGACTTCGGATTATGACCAAAAGGATACATTGCTTACGGTTTTGCGCCAGAGCAAGCTGTCTTTGGAGGAATACTTTGTTGAAGAAGGGCACGCAGCCGGAATGACGAGAGCTAAGGCCGGGGTTTCGGTAGACGGAGTTATCGGCGAGTATAGCGAGGGATACGAGGCGTATAAAATCACAAAGGCCCTCATAGGCAATTTTGATACTCAATCTAAAATTTGTATAGAGAAAATCAAGAGTCTTAAAAAGAAAATTCTGAACAGAGAAAGACTTATCGTAAGTCTGACGGGAAAGAAGGATGAGAAAATGGCAAAGGCCCTTGTTGATATAGTTCCGAAGGGCGAAAAAATAGTTCCTGTATGCAAAATCCGCCCGTTTGGAATAAAAAAAGAGGGCATAGCAATTCCTGCCCAAATAGCCTTTGCAACCCAAGTAAGTAACCTTTTGTTTACAAATAGCGAGGATAACGGGGCATATACCGTTGTTAATTCCTTGCTTTCGTACGCATACCTTTGGAACGCTGTTCGCGTTCAGGGCGGGGCTTACGGAGTAGGCTTTTCTTACAATCCGTCAAGCTTGAATTTGGGATTTTATTCCTACCGCGACCCCACTCCAAAAAGAACTCTCGACTGTTACGGCGCCTCCTTTGAATTCATCAGAGACTTTGCAAACAGCGGCGGGGATTTGACCAGATTTATAATAGGCGCGATAGGGGAAACCACACCGCTTCTAACCCCCTCGTTAAAAGGCAGAATTTCCGACACAAGATATCTTTCTAATATAAAAGACGAGGAAAGAAGGGCGAGACGCGAGGAGCTTTTATCTACCGACAGACAGAGCCTTTTAAAAATTGCAGACACTCTTGAAGCCCTCTCGCAAAAGTATTCGGTTTGTATAGTTGCCGGACGAGAAAAGCTCGATAAGTGCGATTTCCTTGATGAAATACTTACCTTGTAAAAGGAAAGGCGAGAACGCTAAACGTTCTCGCCTTTTAAAATTATTTTATGATTTTGTTGAATAGCTTTTCTAATGGCTTTGACACAAATTGGCTGATTACCGCGAAAACGGTAGTCGCTCCCAGCATAATGAAGAACAGGCTTTTCTCTTCAAGCGCCGGAAGAAAGCCGAACATATCGGAAAGAACAAAAACAGAGAAAAGCGTTATCGCTACCGTGAGAAATCCTACGAGTCCCGCTACCATACCTCTCCATTTATTATACGGATGGCACAGGAACAAAAGGTTGATATATCCCGCCCAAATTACCAAAATCATAGCAATTGAATTTCTTACCGTAGTATCAATGCTCAAAATATTTGATATAATCAAAAGAGTGATAACGGGAACAAACAGCGGCAGAGATTTTGGTATACTCTTTGAAAGAACGGTTTTTATGAACGAGCCCTCTATTCTGTTTCTGTTTGGCTCTACCGCCAAAAGCAAGGAGGCGAGTCCGATGATAAGCAATTCGAGTATTGTGAATTGCGACGGCTCAAAGGGATATCCCGTGAGAGTGAACATTGCGAAAATCGAAAGAGCGATTGTCAAAAACGTCTTCATCAGGAAAAGCGTTGAGGAGGCTCTTACGTTGTTTATACATCTTCTTCCCTCGTTCACAACGTCTGGAAGGGAGGTAAAGTCGGAATTAGTGAGAACGATATGCGAAACCTTGCACGCCATCTCGCTGCCCTCAGCCATAGCGATAGCGCAGTTGCTCTCCTTTAATGCAAGGGTGTCGTTTACTCCGTCTCCCGTCATAGCAACGGTGTGACCGTTCTTTTTGAGCGTTTTCACGAGAAGAACCTTCTGTTCGGGAGAAACTCTTCCGAATACTGCGTAATCCTCTGCGATAGCGGAAAGCTCCTCGTCTGAGAGATTTTCGCAGGAGATAAATTTATCTGCGTTTTGAATACCAACCTTGGCAGCTATAGAGGAAACGGTTTTGGCGTGGTCACCTGAAATAACTTTTAAGGTAACACCTTGTTCTGTGAAGGCTCTGATTGTATCAACAGCGCCAACTCTTATTCTGTCGCTAATTGTAATCATGGCAATTGCCACACCCTCTTTTTCGAGGCTTTCATGCTTCGCAAGAAGCAAAACTCTCTCTCCCAGGGACGCGTGCTCAAATATCAGATTTTCCGTTTCCTGCGACACAGGGCAGGGGGTGAAGTGGGGCGCACCTATTGAAAATGCTCCCACTCCGGCGATATTCACCGCGCTGTATTTTCTCTTTGACGAGAATGGAATTTTTTCTAAAATTTCAACGTTTTCGTTTGTGCCAAAGTATTTAACAAGAGCCTCGGAGGTGTTGTTCGTGCCTTTTGCGTTTCCTTCAACCATAGCCATAATCGACTTGATTTCTTCCTCGCTTACGTCCGAGAGAGGAATGAGGTTTGTGACCTCCATTGTTCCGTCGGTAATCGTTCCCGTTTTGTCAAGGCAGAGAACGTCCGCGCTTGCCAGCATCTCGATAGAGTACATATCCTGTACGAGAGTGTTTTTCCGTGAGAGTGTAATTACGCTCAAAGAAAGCGTCAGAGTCACGAGCAAGAACATTCCGGCCGGAACCATACCGATGACCGATCCGCACATTTTTATGATAGATTCGCTGATGTTTCCGTTGTATTCGGTAAATGAAAAATAGTTGCAGATAAGCGTCGCAATCGCGAGAGGAATGAGAGCTATGCCGATAACCTTGATGAGTCTGTTGAGGTCGCGGAAAAGATTTGACGACGGCGCCTTAAAGCTCTTTGCAGCGCTCTCGATTTTGTGCACGTAATTATCTTTCCCCACGGCAGTTACTCTTGCGTAAACGCTTCCGCTGACCAAAAAGCTTCCCGCTAAAAGTTTGTCGCCCTCTTGCTTCTTTATCGCATCGGATTCACCCGTGAGCATAGACTCATTGACTTCTGCAAAGCCCGAAATTACTACTGCATCGGAGAGGATTTGCTTTCCGATTTCAAGATACATCACGTCTCCGAGCACAATCTCCTCGGCGTTGACGGAGAGGAGCTCACCGTCTCTCAGTACGATTGCCTTCGGCTCGGTTGTAACCGACAGCTTTTCAACGGTTCGTTTAGCCTTAATCTCCAAAATCATAGCAATCAGCGTGTTTGGAATCACCACCGCCAAGAAAGTTAGATTTTTATAACTTTGAAGCGAGATAAGCAGAATACTCACTATCAAATATATCAGATTGAAGTATGTAAAAAGGTTGTCAAATATAATCCTTCCGTAGCTTTTTCCAACCTTTTCGTTAGATATGTTTGTCTTCCCTTCCGCTTTCAGCCTTTCAACCTCTTGCGCTGTCAAGCCTTCGGGAAGCAGATTTTGGGTTTCTTGATTATCCATCGCGCGCCTCCGCATTTAAGTATCTTCTCCATTTTATCAAACAAATGCCCTAATGTCAATTAATTTTTACAAAACTCTTGACAAGATTTTGATTTTATATTATAATCTATAAAAACGATGACGAAGACAGTAACCGTATTTTTAGCCAAAGAGAGTCGGGGACGGTGAGAGCCGATGCGATAGAATACGAGTGAAATCACTTCCGAGTTGCCGATGTGAAAGAACGAGTAATGTCGGCCGCAGCCCCAAGCGTTACAGAGGGGGCATATTGATAGATATGTGATTCGGTGGTATAATTTTGTCCGTTTCCGTATGGAAAACGGATTTTTCTATTTTGTTAACTAATTTTAGGAGAATTGAAAAATGGCAGAACTTTACGGCAAGGTCTCTACAAACTTGAATTTCGTAGAGCGTGAAAAGGCTACTCGAAAATTTTGGGAAAATAATAAAATTTTCGAAAAGAGCATTGAATTAAGAGAAAAAGGCGAGAATTACACCTTCTACGACGGCCCTCCGACAGCCAATGGAAAGCCTCATATCGGCCACGTTTTGACAAGAGTAATCAAGGACATGGTTCCGAGATATCATACAATGAAGGGCAAAAAGGTTCTTCGTAAAGCGGGTTGGGACACCCATGGACTTCCCGTTGAGCTTGAGGTTGAAAAAAAGCTTGGCATTGACGGCAAGGATCAGATTGAAAGCTACGGTCTTGAACCCTTTATCGCTCACTGTAAGGAGTCGGTTTGGAATTACAAGGGAATGTGGGAGGACTTTTCGGGCACGGTCGGTTTTTGGGCCGATATGGAAAATCCTTACGTAACCTATACGAACGACTTTATCGAGTCTGAATGGTGGGCTCTCAAAAAAATATGGGATAAAGGACTTCTTTACAAAGGATTTAAAATCGTTCCTTACTGCCCTCGCTGCGGCACTCCGCTATCATCTCACGAGGTTGCGCAGGGATATAAAACGGTAAAAGAACGCAGCGCGATAGCAAAATTCAAATGCGTAGACGAGGACGCCTATTTCCTCGCTTGGACAACAACGCCCTGGACGCTTCCTTCAAACGTAGCTCTGTGCGTTAACCCCAAGGAATGTTATTGCAAAGTTAAAGCGATAGACGGAAATGTCTATTATATGGCGAAGGAGCTTCTTGACGCCGTTCTTTCTCCTCTTGCGGATGAAGGACAAAAGGCTTATGAAATCATTGAAGAAATGCCCGGCTCCGCTCTTGAATACAGAGAATATGTTCCGCTCTTCGCCTGCGCGGGCGAAAGCGCGAAAAAACAGGGCAAAAAAGCTCATTTCGTAACCTGCGACTCCTACGTAACTATGTCCGACGGTACGGGAATAGTTCATATCGCGCCCGCCTTTGGCGAGGACGACTCCAAGGTAGGCAGAAAATATAATCTTCCTTTCATTCAATTTGTTGATACAAAGGGTGAGATGACAAAAGAAACGAACTATGCGGGCGTGTTTGTTAAAGACGCAGACCCCCTTGTTCTTGCAGACCTTGATAAAGAGGGAAAGCTTTTCTCTGCTCCCAAATTCGAGCACGACTACCCTCACTGTTGGAGATGCAACACTCCGCTCATTTACTACGCGCGCGACACCTGGTTTATAGAAATGACCAAGGTGAGAGAAAACCTTATTCGCAATAACAACACGGTAAATTGGCTTCCCGAAAGCATAGGTAAGGGAAGATTTGGCGATTGGCTTGAAAATATTCAGGACTGGGGACTTTCAAGAAACAGATATTGGGGAACTCCTTTAAATATTTGGGAATGCTCCTGCGGTCATAAGCACGCAATCGGATCAATCGAGGAACTTAAATCTATGTCCTCAAACTGTCCCGAAAACATAGAATTGCACAGACCGTTTATTGATAACGTTACAATCAAATGCGATAAGTGCGGCGGCGAGATGAAAAGAGCGAGCGAGGTTATCGACTGTTGGTTTGATTCCGGCTCTATGCCCTTTGCGCAATGGCACTATCCCTTTGAAAACAAAGAGATGTTTGAACAGCAATTTCCCGCCGACTTTATAAGCGAAGGAGTTGACCAAACTCGCGGCTGGTTCTATTCGCTTATGGCAATTTCAACGCTGATTTTCGACTGCGCTCCGTATAAAAACGTTCTTGTTCTCGGACACGTTCTAGACAAGGACGGACAGAAAATGTCCAAGTCGAAAGGAAACGCGGTAGACCCGTTCAATGCTCTTGAACAATACGGAGCAGACGCAATCCGCTGGTATTTCTATTCAAATTCTGCTCCTTGGCTTCCTAACCGTTTCTACGGCGAAGCAGTAGTGGAAGGTCAGAGAAAGTTTATGGGTACTCTTTGGAACACCTATGCCTTTTACGTTCTCTATGCAAATATCGACGGATTTAATCCACAAAATTATAAAATAGATAAATCAACGCTTTCGGTTATGGATAAATGGGCGCTCTCAAAGCTTAACTCCACTGTAAAGAAGGTTGATGAATACCTTGAAAACTATAAAATCACCGAGGCAACCCGCGCGCTCGAAAGCTTCGTAGACGAGCTCTCCAACTGGTATGTTCGCCGCAGCAGAGAGAGATTTTGGGTTAAGCATATGCGCACCGATAAGGTAAACGCGTATATGACGCTCTATACCTCACTCGTAACTCTTTCCAAGCTTTGCGCTCCACTCATTCCGTTTATGAGCGAGGATATTTACAGAAACCTCGTTTGCTCGGTTGATAAAGATGCTCCCGAATCGGTACATCTTTGTGATTATCCCGTTTGCGACAGCAGTTTTGTTGACGCAGAACTCGAAGAAAATATGGAAGAGGTCGTTGACGTTGTCGTACTCGGCAGAGCCTGCCGCAACAGCGCGAACGTTAAAAACCGTCAACCCGTACAAACAATGTACGTAAAGGCGGAGCGTACTCCTCGCGCGGATTTTATCGAGATTATTGCAGAGGAGCTTAACATCAAAAACGTATTATTTACAAATGACGTCAGCGAATTTACAACCTATTCCTTCAAGCCGCAGCTTCGCACGGTAGGTCCAAAATACGGTAAGTATCTTGGCGGAATAAAGAATGAGCTCCAAACACTTGACGGCAATTCCGCTATGGCCAGCCTTGAAAGCAGTGGCGAGCTTCATCTCAGCGTAAACGGCGATGATATACTCCTCACTAAAGAGGATTTGCTTATCGAAATGACCAAGAAAGAGGGCTTCGAGTCTCTTTCGGATAAGGGTGTGACCGTTGTAATCGATAAGAACCTCACCCCCGAGCTCATAGAAGAGGGTAATGTAAGAGAAATAATTTCCAAAATTCAAACAATGCGTAAGGATAGCGGATTTGAGGTTATGGATAAAATCAAGGTTGCCTTCTGCGGTAATGATACGATTATGGCTATCGCAAGCCGCAACGCCGAAGAAATCAAGGATGAGACTCTTGCTATAAGCATAGAGGAAGGAACGCTTGAATTTTCAAAGGAATGGAATATTAACGGCGAGAAGGTTACCATTTCCGTTGAAAGATAACAAAAAATAAAACAAAAAGGGCACGCTTTTTAAAGGCGTGCCCAACATTATCTTAACGCAAGTTTTGAAATAAATAAAAAAACCTCTTGACAAATATCTTTCTGTTTGTTATAATATAGAGCGTCGAAAGACGAAATGCTGCTATGGCTCAGTTGGTAGAGCACATCCTTGGTAAGGATGAGGTCCCCGGTCCGAATCCGGGTAGCAGCTCCAGACAACCCCAGGACACGCAAGTGTCTTGGGGCTTTGGTTTTTCTTGGGGTAAAAATAAACAAAATTGAAAATACACAGCGATTGCACGATAAAAATAAAATCAGCCTTTGATTTTGCACAAAAGGCTGATTTTATCAATTTTGAGAAGTTTAGTTTACAAATCCTATCTTTCTTCTAACTTTTGAAAGGGTTTTTCTGGCATAATATGCCGCCTCGTCAGCGCCCGCCTTCATAATTGATTCAAGGTGCGCCTTGTCTTTTATGAGCCTGTTGAATTCGTCTCTGACAGAGGCAAGACCGTCTGCGCAAACCTCGCCGACCGCGAGTTTGAAATCACCGTATCCGCGCCCGTCAAATTCTTTTTCGATTTCCTCGTAGCTCTTGTTGGAAAACGCCTTGTAAATAGTCATCAGATTTGAAATTCCGGGTTTATCCTCGGAATATTTTACTACGCTGTCCGAGTCTGTAACCGCTCTTTTAAATTTACGCATAATATCGTCCTTGGAATCAAGAATATAAACGACGGCGTTTTGGTTTTCGTCCGATTTTGACATTTTGAATTGAGGCTCTGCAAGAGACATAATTTTCATCGTGTCCGCGGACATATAGCCTTCGGGAACCGTGAAAGTATCACCGTAAATTTGGTTAAAACGGATCGCTATATCTCTAGATAACTCTAAGTGCTGCTTTTGGTCTATTCCTACGGGAACGATATCGGTTTGATAGAGCAGGATATCTGCCGCCATAAGAGACGGATAGGTGAATAATCCCGCGTTTATGTTTGCAGAATTTTTTGCGCTCTTGTCCTTGAATTGTGTCATTCTGGAAAGCTCGCCAAACATAGTATAGCAGTCCAAAATCCAACCCAGCTCGGCGTGAGCGGGAACGTGAGACTGAACGAAAAGAGTATTTTTCTTCTCGTCAAGACCGCAAGCCATATAGAGAGCCAAGGTCTCGTAGGTGCGCCTTCTGAGCTCGGCGGGAACCTGCCTAACAGTTATTGCGTGAAGGTCAACGACACAGTAAAACGTTTTATATTCCTCGGAAAATTTTGAAAAATTTTTAATAGCGCCAAGATAATTTCCGATGGTCAGATTTCCGGAAGGTTGAACGCCCGAAAACACTATTTTCCTCTCTTTTTCCATAATATCCTCCATAAAAGTCCTATGTTTTATACAATTATACAACAACAGCCGAAGTATGTCAAGCATAAAAAAATCCTAAATATATAAAAAATTTTATTTTGTTAACAACTTATTTATATTTTTGTGCTATAATACTTAACTAGATGTGTTTAAAATATTTTTTATACTTCAGGAAGGAACGAAAAAACAAAATTTCGAACAAAAAAATGGTAAAAGCTCAAAATCTTGTAAAAAGATACGGAAATAATTATGCTCTCAACGACGTCAGCTTTGAAATCGGCGACGGCGAGATAGTAGGACTTCTCGGTCCTAACGGAGCGGGAAAAAGTACCGCTATGAATATTCTTACGGGATATCTCTCTGCTACCTCGGGCAGTGCTGAAATCGACGGAGTGAATATGCTGGAAAATCCGATAGAAGCAAAGCGTAACATAGGATTTTTACCCGAACAGCCACCGCTTTACCCCGAAATGACGGTAATCGAATATCTCAATTTCGTTTACGAGCTCAAAGGAGTGAGTGAGGACAGGGAAACTCACCTGAACAACGTTTTGGAGTCTGTAAGACTTCTTGACGTCAAGGGCAGACTTATCAAAAACCTGTCAAAAGGCTATAAGCAGAGAGTAGGAATCGCGCAGGCGCTTGTCGGAAATCCTAAGGTTATTATTTTTGACGAGCCTACGGTAGGCCTTGACCCAAAGCAAATCATAGAAGTGAGAAATCTGATACGCTCTCTTGCAAAGGATCATACAGTAATTCTCTCAACACATATTTTGGCAGAGGTACAAGCAGTATGCGAGAGGGTTATTATCATAAACAAGGGCAAAATAATAGCAGACGAAAAGACTGAAGATTTGACAAAAACAATTGAGGACGGCTACCATTACAAAATCAAGGTGTGCGGACCGCAAAAGGAAGTAATCGACGGACTTGAAGCTGTCAGAGGCGTCAAGAGCGTCACCGCCACAAACGAGAGAGATGCAGATTCCTACGCTTATCTCGTTGAGAGTGAGAGAGGTGTAGACGCCAGAAAACCTATATTCAATCTCTGCGCTGAAAAGAAATGGGCGATACTTGGAATGATGCCCGTTGGCACAGACCTTGAATCAATATTTATCAGACTTGTTGACGGCTCGGAAAACGTTAACGCCTCAACACAGAAAAATCGCAGAAAAGCGCATTGATAGGGGGATAAAAAATGTTTGCAGTATTTAAAAAGGAATTACGCACGTATTTCACGGGTGTTATGGGATATGTATTTCTCGTGCTTTATCTTGCCCTGGGCGGCGCGATTTTTGCGTTTACAACACTGTTTTCCATGTCATCTTCCGTAACGGAGTTTTATACATATATGCTTTTGGCATCAGGTATAATTCTCCCGCTTCTTACAATGAAATCGTTCAGTGAAGAGAGAAAAATTAAAACCGAGCAGCTTCTTCTTACAGCGCCCGTATCTATAATTTCTCTCGTGGCAGGCAAGTTCTTGGCTGCTTATTCCATGTTTGCGTCTTGTATGATATTGAATTCGCTTTATTTTCTCGTTTTGAATATATACGCTCAACTTAAATTCGCGGTGCTTTTTGGAAATTTACTGGCAATTTTGCTTGTTGGTATGGTGTTTATTTCCATAGGTCTTTTTGTATCCTCGCTTACCGAAAATCAGCTTGCCGCGGCAATCGGCACAATCGGTATTATAATAGTATTTTTGCTTATCGGACTTTTGTCGGCGCTGTTTCCAACGGCGTACGCTATCCGTTATATTCTTAACTTCATTTCAATCTTCACACGTTTCCAAGGATTCGTTAACGGATACTTTGATTTTGCTTCGGTATTTTACTATCTGACAGTGTCATTCATATTCTTGTACTTGACAGTGAGAGTTTTTGACCGTCGCAGATATAATTAAAGGGGCTAAGAATGGAAAAAAATAAGGAAATACGCAAGGCGCAAATAGCCCAAAAGGTTTTACCGGAAGGACTTTTTGCCGTGATAATTGCTATTGCGCTGGCGGTAAACGTAATACTTTATATAGTGACGGAAGCATTCGGACTTTATCTGTATCAACCAACGGTTGATGACCTTACACTATCCGGAAATACCGACGTTATGTTCAAAGAAGCGTTGGATAACGAAAGTAAGGTTAAAATCATCTTCTGTCAGGATGAAAAGGATATGTCTGTTCACGATACGGGAAGTTTTGTTTACAGAACTGCGGTTGAATTCGAGAACAAATACCCTGAAATGATAGAAATTGAATATGTCAATATTCTGACCAAAAGAAACCAAAATGGCGATATAGTCGACCTTTCGCAATATCGTAAAAATAAAGAAGAAATATTTTATTCATCGGTTATATTTGAGTGTGAGGGCAGATATAAGGTGCTGACCGACCTGCTTACCTCTGTCGGATATTCCGACTTTTTCACCCTCAACACAAGGGGACAGGCAACCGCTTACAATGGAGAAGAAATTATAGCGAGTATGATTTCTTGGGTATTGACCAAAGAACATAAAACTGCGTACGTGGTAGGCGGTCACAGCGAAAAATTAGACGCATCCTTTACAAATCTTCTCGTTTGCTCGGGATATGACGTAAAGCCTCTTGATTTGAAAAGGGAAAACGTTCCCGACGATGCCAATCTCGTGATTATTTCAAACCCTGCGTCGGATTTTGAAAAGGCGGCAGAAGGCTCAAACCTTTGGAGTGAAATCCTTTGGAGTGAAATCGACAGGCTTGAGGATTTTGTGAACAAAAGAAACGGCCACCTGATCGTGACACTCGACCCTTATGCAAAGAGACTGCCCGTTCTTGAAGCGTTTTTGAGTACATACGGTATATCCGTTTCATATACCCAAAGCGAAAAGGACGGATATATACACAATATTGTAAAGGATATGCAAAACGCGATTACAAGCGACGGCTTTACTCTTGTTACGAGCTACGCCGACGACCCCGTGGCTAATAAAATCGACGACATCGTATCCAAATATTCAACAGGCGACGTAATCATAAAATCCACGGGCGCATTGGATCTTTCCGGCGAGGCAAAACCGATTTTGCTGACCTCTTCCGCGTCTTCATTGGAAGCGGGCGGAAAAACCGTTGATACGGAGGGAAGATACTGCGTAGGCGCATACAGCAAATCCGAAAACAGAGGAACTGTATTCGTGGTTCCGAGCGCGTATATAGCCGCATCGGACTCTCTTATAACCGAGGGATATTCGAACAAAGAAATGCTTTTCGCTTTAAGCGAAACGCTCTTCGGCGCGAAAAATCTGCCATACGGTTGTAAAATCGTAGGTTACGACACTCAAACTCTTGAAAATTTGACTATGGGCGCCGCTACCGTTTACACAGTTTTATTTATGAGTATTCCTTTTGCAATCGCAGTGGTCGGAACGGTCATAATTATACGCAGAAAAAATAGGTAAGGAGAGAGACGGGACTAAATGAAAAATATTTTTAGTAAGACGAACAAAAAAAGAAATAAAATAATGTCCGCTTTGACCGTTGCGCTTATCGTTTTGACGGTAGTCTTAAATCTGCTTTTTACTTATTATGGACAGAAGCACACGATATTCGCAGATGAAACCCCGGAGGGACTTTATACTCCTACGGATAAATTTATAGAGGAATGTAAATTTCTTAATGATGTCAAGGATGAAAACGGAGAAAAGGCCACTGTTAAGATCATTTTCTGTAACGACCGCGACTACATCGAAGAGAATATGGTTAGCAGAGTGACGTATTTTGTTGCCAAGAGATTGGCCTCGGTTTATGACAATCTTGAAATCGAAAACGTAAATGTAATTCTTAATCCTACGGCGGTCGCAAAGTACAAAACGACCTCACTTTCCGAAATACTTCCAAGCGATATTATCGTTGCTTACGGAGACAGATACAGGATAATGGGCGCAAGTAAGATGTGGGTTACGGGCAGTGACAAAACACTGTTTTCATATAATGGCGAATACAGGCTTTTGGGACTTCTCAAATCCGTAACCGCGTTGGGTATGCCAAACGCGTACTTCGTTATCAACAACGGTGAGACTCACTACGACCCCGACCGCAAGGAGACGGGTTATATAGACGCTGACGGCAATTTCGTTAAGGTTACGGATGAGAAATATCTCCTTGACGGATTTGCAAATCTTCTCGCTGCTCGCGGATTGACGATTAAGCTGCTTGATTTGAGCAAGGCAGACAGAATTCCGGATGATTGCGCGCTTTTGATTATAAATAATCCAAAGAGAGATTTCACTTACGACGAGGACAGGCTTGACGAATTTTACTATGTAAGCGACACGGAAAAATTAGACCGCTACCTTGTTGAAAAACAAGGTGCGATTATGGTAAATAAGGACTATAAAACCACCTTACCCGTATTTGAGGATTTTCTTCACGAATGGGGATTTGATTTCTCAAACGCTATCGTAAAAGATGAGGTAGACAGCATCAAGGATGAGCAAAATACCAACACCCAGCTGATATCTAAATACAATAGCGACGAAACGAGCTACGGATACGCAATATACGGTGATTTTGCCGCCTTGGGCAGCGCTCCGATAACGGTGTTTACCAATGCGGGAGCGATAAAATGCGCCTTTCCTACGTCTGCCTCCCAGCAGGAGCAGGGTACGCCAAACGCTTCAAAAAACTTTGTTTCGTTCCTGACGTCTTCCGCAAATGCTCAGCTTTACAGCAAAAACGATTTGAGCAACGATTATACTGCGCCTATGGATGACACGGGCTCTTATAATCTCGCAGCCCTCTCGATAAGAAACGAGATTGACACGGAAAAGGACGAGAAAACCTACTCTTATTTCTTCTGCACGGCAAGCGACGAGTTTTTCTCGAATTTGCTATTGAACAACCCTGTGTATGCAAATTATGACGTTCTTTCCTCGCTTATAGATAACATTTCAAGAATTGATATGTTTGGCTCGATGGAAATCGGCGGAACATCGTTTAACTCCTCCTCTTTCGGCGGAAAGCAGCTGGTATCTTCCGCGATGAATGAAGTGGATAAGAATATCTTTTCACCCGACGGTAAAGAAATTGTCAGAGTAACCAAGGGAATAAATACCGCGGATAAGGTTATTCTTACGGTAATCATATTCGCCGTACCGACGGCAATCGCAGTCTTAGGCGTGGTTGTAAGAATAAAGAGAAAATTCTTGTAAGGAGACGCGAATGAAATATATAAAGAAAAAGGTTAATCAATTTCACCTTGCAATAATTTTGAGCTGTATCTTTGCTCTTTTGGTCGGAACCGGTGTCGTTTTGGGTCTTACTTTGTTTAAAGATGAACCCAATACTCCCGCACAGAAGCCTGAGGTTTTAGAAGGAGAGAGCGTTCACTACAATTCAACCGTTGCATATCCGGTAATCGAAGAAACGGATATGCAGAGCATAACTGTTGAGAACACGGTTAAGGGCGAGGGAAACAACCCCGACCAAAAAAATTATTTTAAATTTGAACGTCCAAAACCCGGCGAAGCTATGTCTATTTATTATTCGTTAAATCACGGCGATGCCGATGAAAAAATTGAGTATATAGAATATCTTCCGGAAATATTTGATAAAGAAAATATTGATTATTCAAGCCTTTACGCCATAGAGTTAAATGACGGATATAAAGGAATTTATAAATTGTCTTATTTGAGCAACGCCCTCGAAGTTGCATATTTTAGAGAGAGAATAGTGCTCTCAAATGACGCGGAAAAGAGAGAAAAGGAGCTTCATGCCTACGGACTTGCAGAGGGTGAATATGCAAAAGTAACATTCGAGTATCTTGAATACAAAGATGAGAACGACAAGGTCGGAACTCTGAAAACTCACACCATAAAAATCGGTGAGCAAAACATAAGCGGCAACGGCTACTACTTTATGGTAGACGACAGGAACTACGTATATACTTCAACGAGCAACCACTACGATTACGCTCTTGCGGGCTTTGAGAGCTTTGTTAAATCAAACCTCGTCATCGAAGGGCTTGAAATCGATAACGGCTACGGTCCGTTCCTCACCACCAACTTCACACAATGGGTGAACCAAATGCACGAAAATATCGGTGACAAGGTGGTTGACGGATCGAAGGTTATCGTATATAGCGACGTTATCACTCCTATAAATCTTCCGGATGAAAGCTACGGTGCAACGGGCGTGATAGGAGACGGATATCTTCCGTCCGAATACAGTCAAATTGAGTTGGACCTTTCCGAAATGACGGGAGACTCCTACGAAAGGCTTCACCGTATGCTCGTTGGCAAGAAAATAGGCTCTTACGAGCAAGCGCCGTTACTTATTACACTACCAACGAGAACAGGCGTGTTCAATATAGTTGAGTTTGACAAAAACGGCAAAGCGGACTACGTTTATGAGATTTGCAAAATCGAGTCAATTTTGACAAATGACGGCGAATTATGCGACACGGGTAGGGTAGTAGGTGAAAATAACCTTATAAAAGTGACCTATAACCTCAAAATCAACGGTAAAAAGATTGGCAGCAAATATCACGGCGTAATAGATATCAGCGAGGATTTTGTAAATAGCGCTGAAAGCCAAATCAGAGCGAGCGCCATCGGCGAGCTGACGACTCCTATTTCCATTGAAGTTAATTACAGTAAAAACAACTCGGTAAATATCCAAGGTAAAAAGGTTATGACCGAGATTGTATCCATTCTCTCTCCCGACGGCAAGGATCCGTTGAGAAGAGTTACCAAAAACTGTGTTGTGGCGTATAAGTACAAAGTAATTGTAGACGGCGTCGTAACAGAAGAAAATAAGGTAGGCAATATTGACTTTTCAAAGGTTGACTTTACCGATGACAGCAAGAATCTTTCCGAAAAAGCCCTGTTTGCTATGATTGAAGGAAAAACAAGAGGAAAATTTAAAGACGATAAAATGGTTTTCGAAACCCAAACTTATTATTTCCAATTCGTCTACGAATTTCTTGCTTACAGCATCAAAAGTATAGACTACTTTGTTACCAAAGAAATGGTTGTTTCATTCCGTTTCCAAAACTATTCCGAGAGGGATCCGTATTACGGCGGTTCTTTGTACGAAAATTTGATTGATGACGAGAGAAAGCTATACGGACTCAACGCCTCCGCTTGCGAAAATATAGTTCAAATGCTCGGCGGAGTATCGGGAGATTCGGAGTCAAATACTGCCAACGGACTCGCCGGCACAGAGACGGTCGCCGTGGGAATAACTCCGGAAATTATGTATGATAAGGGCCTTTACGCACATACAATTTACTTTGAATTGCCCAGACTTATAACTATCAAAGACGGCTCTACGGATGAAAATCAGGTTGATGACTACGATTATTACGGCAAAATCGGTTTCAATCTTTATATAAGTCCCGAACAACCCGATAATACGAGATTTATAGCCTCCGACCTTTATGACGTGGTTGCAAAGATTGACGGAGAAAACTTCAAGTTTTTGGACTACGAATTCACGGATTTCTGGGCTCGCCGCGATATGTTTATGATGAATATCAAGGTGATTGACGAGGTTGATGTAAAACTGGATATGTCCGATGTTTACGGGCTTTATAGTTTTGAAATCAGACACAATGTCGAAAACAATTTTGACAAAGTGGAAGTCAAGGTCACCCCCGATCCGAGCGTTGAATGCAGTGACAGCGAGCTTTTGGATTATATGAATGGCAAGAATGCAACTCAGGTAGATTTGGGTAATTTCTACAACTCAATTTATGAGGGAGATCCTATCGCGGACGACTTTAAGCCTGACACAATCGGCGCAGGTCTCTTCAAAGAGTGGATCAGAATGATATACTATACCGGTTATACAGGCGCTCTTAGCGAATCGGAGAAGCAAGAACTTGAAGTAAGCACCTCAAAGGCTCTCCTCACACTCTCTTTTAAGGCTAGCTCAAACGCAAACAAATACGTCTATGAGTTTTACAGAATAAGCGACCGTAAGATAGCTGTAAAGCTATATCAGTTAAGTCCAAGCAACGTGAAAACGGACACGGTATCGGACTTTTATATTTCAACGTTTGCCTTCCAAAAGATTGTAAGAAATTTCCTCGGAATTTTAAACGGAGAAATCATTAACACCGACACGGGATACGAAGATTAAACTTGATTTTTTTGTATTTTAGCAGAGAAAAATATATTTTTTGAAAAAAATGGAAAAAACATTTGCATTTTACAAAATAATATGTTATAATAGTTTCTGCTTATTATAAGCGCCCGTGAAAATGGGTTAAACAGTTATTAAAAAAATAGATATATGAGGAAGAAAAAATGAAAAAAATCATCTCTATGATTATGGTGGCGGTAATGCTTATCCTCTCGCTTGTGAGCTGCGCATACAGCATTGCGGACGAGGATATATCGGCGTATGCTACCATATCCGCAGAAAACAAAAAGCTTCTGGAAGCTGCATTGAAGGATTTGGCTATTGAGGACGGAGACTTCACAGCAGATGCAGAGATTAGAAACCAGAAGGTTGAGGACGCTCTTTACGCTTCGATTGCAAACAGCGTAGCCTCCGAGGAAAAAAAGACAGAGGGTAAGGCGAGCGGACATGACCTCGTGTTCTATTCCTACTATTGTACTGCAAAGATTGACGAAAAAGACGTTGTGCTTTTTGCTTCAAATATGAAGTCGGGCTCAGAGGGAAAGTTCCAGCTCGGTATTTTGGACTCGACCAAAACTCTTGAAATCGAACTTGGCAAGCTTTTCTCTGATTTTGATTTCAAAAACAATTCTTACAAAACCGAGAGCCCTACCGCAACAACGCTTAAAGAGGGCGACGTTGTATTTGTAAGCTACAAGTATAAGGAAAAGGTCAAGAACGACGAAGGTAAGGAAGTTGAAAAGGACGTTACGATTACAAACGAGATGATCGTAGTCGAAAAGGTGTCCGATGACGGAGTCGAGAATCTTGCTCAATACCTTAACGGTCAAGAGGGCAACAAAGTTGATACACCCAAAAACGGCGTTCAGGGCGTAGACTATACCAATATCAAGGTCGACTGGATTGCTACGGGCAAAGAGCTTGGCACCGTTAAAGACGTTACCTTTGACGAAGAAAAGAAGGTAAAGGATATCAGAGGCGCTGAATATAACCTTGAAGACGTTGAGCTTACCTACCACGTATATCCCGTAGGATACATTGGAGTTGAGGACTACAACGGCAGAAACGTAATTGACGTAATTCTCGGCGCGCAAATCACACCCAACATCTTCTATGAAATTTTGTTCGGCGAGAAGTTCTTTGACAAGAGCGAGACCGAAAGAAATAAGATTCTTGATAAGTATACAACAAGAGATGCGGACGGCAAGAAGATGAAGCTCGGTACTCTTATCGAGTCAATCGCTGCCGCTCATAACGATCTTGACAGCAAGGAAAAGACTCTTAAAACAGCAAAAGAAACTCTTGAAAAGAGCAAAGAGACACTCGAAACTGCTCAAAAGAATTACGATGAAGCAGCCGAGAGCGATAAGAATACCAAGCTTGAAGCTCTTAACAAGGCAAAAGAAAGCGTAAAAAAGGCAGAAGACGCAGTTTCTACAGCGGAAAACAATCTCAAACAGTCCGAGAGAGATAAGGATGAAAAAATCAGATTGCTCTTGACTCTTGAAAACGGCAAAATGGAAAATAAGGTTGCGGAAAGCTACAAGGAAAACGTGAGAAGCAATCTCATTGATTCGTATAACAACGAAATCAAGATGAACCTTGCAAACGAGATTTACTTCTTCTTTGAAAAATACGTTGACGTTAAGTCGTATCCCGAAAAGGCTATTGACACAACCTACGACCAGCTTATCCAAAACTATAAGTACGATTTCTACAAGGGCGATTTCGACAGCAGTACCTCCAACTACAAGAAGTACGAGGGCAACTTCAAGAATTTCCTTATGGTAGAGGTTAAAGAGCTTAACGGCGGCAAGGATGTAACCAATTACGATACTGCTCTTGCTCTTATCCGCAAGGATGCGGAAAACTACGTTAAGCCGGTTCTTGTGATGTATGCGATTGCAGAGGCGTTTAATTTAACCGTTACCGAAAAAGAATACGATAAGTATATGGATTCAGACAATTACGATGCTAACGTATATCAATACGGTGAAAACGCAGTTCGCTATGCTTATCAGTTTGACAAGATAATGAACTACTTCCTTCAAGACGGCGTAACGGCCGCTGTAAACGGTGAAGGAAAGGTTAATTATAACGGTCACATTACGTATAAATTCGCTACTCCCGCATCCGAAGAAGCAGAGGACGAAGAATAATTGATTTATATAGGGTGAAGTCTTCTGCTTCGCCCTATACTAATATTATAATGAAAGGGATTCTTATGAAGAAGGTTGAATTGTATACCGACGGCGCTTGCCGTGGCAATCCCGGTAAGGGTGGCTGGGGAGCGATATTGGTATACGGTAAATACGAAAAAGAACTTTCAGGCGGAGAGAGAGAGACAACCAACAACCGTATGGAGTTGATTGCCGCAATCGAGGGCCTTTCCGCTCTAAAAGAGCCTTGCGAGGTTACACTTTATTCGGATTCCAAATATCTGGTGGATGCATATTTGCAGGATTGGGTAAGCGCTTGGCGCGAAAAAGGCTGGAAAAGAGGTAAGGATGAGCTTAAAAATCCGGACCTTTGGGAAAAGCTCTACGCATTGACAGAGACTCACAAGGTGAGCTTCGTGTGGGTGAAGGGGCATAACGGTCACGACTATAACGAGAGATGCGACAAGCTTGCGACCGAGTTTGCGGATTCGTTTGCAGATTAGAATTTAGGAGTTAATATGGGTAAAAAAGAAGTATCAAGCGTCCGCAGAAATGCCGCGCAAGAACAAGAATTTAAAAAAATAGATAGAAAAATCGCCATTGTTGCGCTGGTTATCGCCGTTTCAATCATCGCTTTGATTGGGCTTGGCGTTCTTATAAATTATCTTGCTAACCGCGGATTTGACTATATGAGCGAAGACCTGTCTGAATATATAAAGCTCCCTGAGGAAATATATAAAGGCTTCAAAACCGATTTGAAATTTGATGAGGTAGGAGACGCGGAAGTTGACAGACTAATCAACAAGCTTATCTGTCAAAACAAGGAAAAAGAGCCCGAAAACGAAGGCGCGAGCGTTATGAGAGAGGCGGTAGAGGTAGGAAGCGTAGTTGAAATTTTTTATAGAGGCTACACCTTTGATAAGGACGGAAACGAAATAGAGATTGAGAATTCATCTAACCTTTTTGGAACACCCTATAAGCTTGAAGTGGGATCGGGTGTGTTTATTCCGGGCTTTGAGAACGCATTGATTGGCAAAATTCCGGATGAATATCCAAGACAGCTGTATCAGACTTTTAACGGCGTAGTTGAGGAAGGCCAGGTTGTTTATATATCGTACAGGGCGTTGTATCCCGACGGAAAAACAGGCACCTCTTATTCCGAGAGAATAGATTTGAAATCCGGCGATATCGATGCAAAATACGGCGTAGGCTTTAAAGAATTTATCATAGGAAAAGAAATAGGCGAAAAGCTCGGAGAAAAAATCTTCAAGCTCGCGAAAGGGGACGTTGTGTACTACGATATGACCGTAGAATACGTTACCGAGCGCGATCCGAATACTCTTTCAATTGAGGCGAGATTCCCCTTGACTTACTCGGAAGAGGATTTGAGGGGTAAGACCGTAAAATTCGACGTTTATTTCCAAAGCCACGTAAAATACGAGACGGATACCTATGACGAAGACTTTATAAAAAATGTCTTAAAACTCACAGAAAAGGACCTGGAATCTTACACGGGTGCTACCTTGATTGAAAAACATAGGTCAAAACTTCTTTCAGAGGCGAAGGCGGCCGATGAGAAAAACAGAAGCCAGATTTACGAAAACGATATCTGGGAGTATCTTCATTCCAAGGTTGAAATCATCAAATTCCCACAGAGTGAGGTCAACGAATTCTATGAATCCGAATATAATCGGATTAAACAGCAATATAATATGAACCCGTCGGGCTACTCTTCGGTTGAGGAATTTGCCAGAGTGTATTACAGGCTTGGCCCGACAGAAAATCTCAAAGTTCATATGACGGCGATAGCCCAGAAGACCGTAGCCGAGAAAATGATGTTCTATCACATTTTGAGAAGCGAAAGAATCATTCCAAGGGGCGATGAATTCGACAGACTCTATGAGGAAACGATTAAGGAGCAGCTTGAATATCACCAAACGGACGACAGAGAGGAATTGCTCGATTATTACGGCGAGGATTACTTTGTTGAGACGACCTATTACAGAGTATTTTTAGAAAATATGATCAAGTGGACGAAAGAAAATTTAAAATAATAAAAATCAAAACGCTGTACCAAATTTGGTACAGCGTTTTCTGTATAATGAAGATGCAGGGAGGGAATGTCTTTCCTGAAATTCAACCTTAAACGGAGAAAAAACAATGAAAAATCAAATCAATACAGAATTTTATTCCAACAGAAACGGTGAAATTTTTGCATTCGTGAGTGAAAATTTCGGCAAGAGGAAATACAGAATAATCTCAAACATTGAGACCTTCAAATATAGCGAAGATATGCTTATTTGCGAAGCGGAGAGCGGATTTGAGAGCTTTCCTTACTTCGATATATGGGATTACAACGGAGTTGACTTTTCGGTTGTTGCAGAGGATATAATTTTTGAAAAAGACCTTGAATACGTTGGCTCTGTGGATCAGCTTGTGAGCTTCATAAACCCGACGAAAAAAGCGAGCTAAACTCGCTTTTTATTGTTTTACGGAGCGTCAGGTCTTAATTCTCGACCTACGAGCGGGATTTGCGTAGCAAGCTTTTTAAATTTTTTGAGAATTTTCTTCTTTCTGAACCTTTTGCAGTCAATCACTAAAATCCCCGCGTTGAAAAAATCGTAACCGTTGGTACCAACGGCATTTTCGCGACACGCCCCCGCAAAATTCTCTCCAATATCTGCAAAAAAGAGCTCGCTTATATCTCCTGCCACGGCTGTATCGCCGTCAATATAAATCGCTCTGTCCAAACTTTTCCAAGCATCTGCAATAAGAAAGCGAAAGCAGGCGGTTTTGGAATTATAATCTTTGATTGGAATAGATTTTGAGATATCAGAGAGATATTCGCTGATGTCGTTGAACTCGATATCGAAGCTTTCGCTTTCCATAGCAAGAAGCGTGTCGACGTATTCGCCGTTGGATTCGGAGCAGAGAATGTGAACGCGATATTTGTAGTCTTTATTTGAGTTTTTTATAATGGAACGCAAAGACTCAACCGTGCATTTCATGGAAGCGTCCTCGCAGGCGAAAAATATATCAACCGTGTCCTTTTTCATTATTTGTTACCTCATTTTCGTTTTTCTATTCTGCAAAAATTATACATCAGGTGTTCCTCTCGACGCAAGGAACGAACAGTGGAAACTGAGTGGAATTTTCCGCTAGTTGAAATCTCCCTGCGGTAGAATAAGGGCGCGCTTGCGGTAGAAAACGCTGATTTCTTAAAAAATGTAAATTAATATTTACGAGAACGTGCAGTTTTGAAGAGTAAAGAGACTGTTCACGATTAGCGACCTCTTATCGTATAATATATCAGTGTGTAATTAGCGCTTATATATCTTTACTTAATATATTATATATTTATAGGTTAGAATATACAATTTGACGCGCAAGGGATTGTGCAAATTGCAAGAAAATTTTTTTGTTCATTTATTCGGCTTGACTTGACAAATCTTTTGTGATATTATTTTAATACGATAGGATACACACAAATATATTTTAAATTAAGGAGAAAAAACATGAAAAAGAAACTGATTTGTCTGTTTTTGACGGTTGCTATGTTGCTTTCTTGTATGTTTGTTTTTGCTTCTTGTGATTTTGGCGGCGGAGGAAACGACGACGACCAAAATAACAACGATGACGACGACAAAAACAACAATAACGACGACAATAACGACGACAATAACGACGACGATGACGGCAATCTCGATTTCGGCGGCGGCGACGGCGACGGCGACGGAGAAGAGAGCGGCTACGGCGATTGGGATACAACAACCCTTTTGTTCCAGCTTACTCACAACACTAACTCCGAAGAGCTTCCTGCCGGT
This sequence comes from Eubacteriales bacterium, assembly GCA_045605265.1. Lineage (GTDB taxonomy): Bacteria > Bacillota > Clostridia > Oscillospirales > CAG-272 > UBA1740. The sequence continues at coordinate 70,474 of JAZUPQ010000053.1, forward strand.
TGTGAGAGATACATGGCCGGATCGGACGAGTTCGACGATACCATCGACGATATGGTTATGGAGCGTAACAATGCCGCATACTATGAAGCTAACGTAGAAGTTAACTATCAATACTATGATACTTCTGCTACATACTCCATGGCGGGCACCTCTCTTGCGGACGATATCTTTAGAAAGACTCACTCCGATACGGTAAGAGGCAACCCGGATATGTACGTTAACTTCCAGGCTACAATGGTAAGCTGCGCGCTTAACGGATGCTTTGCTAATATCGCTTCCGAGACAAAGGGAACTAACTACTTCAAGTTCAACGACGAAGACTATAATCCCGACTACACTCTTGAAGATGAGGAAGATATCAAGGACTATGGTTTTATGTACGACTATATGAGAAACTGCACACTTTCCAAGGATAAGATGTACATTCTCGCGTCTGACTATATGACAGACCTTGTAAGAGCGTTCTACGTAGTACCTGTTAACGTTCAGCTTCTCAACATGGTTGGAAACGATGTTACAGGCGATAAGAACAATGACGGTGAGTTTACAATCGATGACCTTTACCAAGAGGTATGGGACAAGAATTGGGACTATGACCTTATGGCTGCTTACGCAGACGAAATTTACGAGCCGAGCCCTCTTTCCGGCGGCGGTCAGACAATTCACGACAGAGTGGGTTGGGCGCTTAATGCCGGCGGTCTTGTAGCTTCCGGTCTTGTATTTACAACACCTATCACTATCATTAACAGAGATCTTAATGCAGCAGGCGACGATTACGAATATAGCTATCCGGAAGAGTGCCAAGGCCTTTATGACCTCGCTGATTCTCTTGCAAAGCTTGTTAAGAAGGAGGGTATCATCGTAGTTGGCGGCCAACAGGGCGCTCAACACCAGGCTGACTATCAGACTTACCACACATCCGCATTCCACGCAATTCGCGAGAGATTCTGCGATAATGGAGTTCTCTTTGGCGGCGTTATCCTTCTCGGCGCTCTTGAATTCGATCAGTACCAAGACCTTAAAGACGGCGGCGGATTCGGTGTAGTTCCTGTTCCTTTCTACAAGAAGGCTACTGCAAACGATAAGTATCTTACAAGTATCCACAACGTTGGACGCTGCGGCGCTATCGCTATCAATACACAGAACTTCTCACAATGCACAGCATTCCTTGATTATCAATCACAGAACTCAACAGAAATTCTTAACGAGTATTACGACTACCAGCTTCAATACAAGGTTGCAGACGGCTCTAAGGGCACGGTTGAAATGCTCCAATATATAAGAAAGAACGTTCGTTCTAACTTTGATAAGACACAAGAAGGTTCTATCAACAGCGGACATTATAACGATCAGTGGTATATAATTTTGTGCGACAATCTGTACGATTACGATATCCGTTCGGATTACAGAGAACTTTACGACGTGAAGCAGGGAAGACTTGAAGACCTTCTTCAAACTTACGCAGCAACACTTCCAGACTAATTTTTAAATTATTACCGTTGCCCTCGCTTTCGGCGAGGGCAACTTTATTAATACGGAGATTATATGAGAATTATTCTTGCATCAAAATCCCCTCGCAGAAGGGAGCTTTTATCTGCTATGTTTTCTTCCTTCGAAATTATAGTGGAGGAGACGGACGAGCACCTTGACGATAGCATACACCCAAGTCTGGGAGTTGAGCTTTTGGCAATACAAAAGGGACGAGCTGTTGAAAAATCGGAAAAAATCAAAAAAGTGGGAGAAATAGTCCGAAACACAAGCGATAATGACAAAAAAGTGGGAGATATACTCTTAAAACGCTTTGAAAAATCAACAAAAAGTGGAGAACTGATTATTTCATCGGATACTCTTGTGGAGCTGAACGGAGTGGCTTTGGGTAAGCCTGCGAGCAAAAAACACGCATTTGATATGCTTATGGCTCTTTCCGGAGTGCCTCACCATGTTCATACGGGAATTTCTGTGATTTTTGAAGGAAAAACATACAGCGGTGTGGCGTCGTCCCGTGTTTTCTTCAAAAAAATCACAGAAAATGAAGCGATTGAGTATATAAACACCGGAGAACCTATGGATAAAGCCGGCGCTTATGCAATTCAAGGAATAGGCGGAAAATTCGTAGAGAGATACGATGGTGATTTCGATACTATTGTAGGACTTTCGACGGCGTTAACCGAGAAGCTCGTCAGGGAGGCTTTGGGCTTATGACGAAAAAAGAAAAAAGAGAAAGACTTGCAAAAATCGACGCAAGGCTTGAAGAAATTTATCCAAACGCTCCGTGCGCTCTTTTGTACGGCGGAGACGGTTGGCGCCTGCTTGTTATGGGAAGGCTTTCGGCTCAATGCACCGATGCCCGCGTAAACGAGGTTTCAGTACCGCTGTTTGAAAAATACCCTACGGCGAAGGATATGGCCAACGCAAATATTTCCGAGGTTGAGCAAATCGTTAAGCCCTGCGGACTTTACAGAATGAAGGCGAAAAATATCGTAGACGCTTCGAAAAACCTTTTAGAGAATTTTAACGGTGAAATTCCAAGGACTATGGAGGAGCTTTTGACTCTTGAAGGCGTTGGAAGAAAGATAGCAAATCTTTTGCTCGGTGACCTTTACGGACTCCCCTGTGTCGTTTGCGACACCCATTGTATAAGAATTTGCGGAAGGCTGGGTATGTATCCGGAAAAAGAGAAAAATCCCGAAAAAATCGAGAAAATTTTAAGGGAGCTTTTAGACCTTTCCCGCGGTAGCGATTTTTGCCACCGTATAGTCAATTTCGGCAGAGAAATTTGCACTGCCGCAAATCCTGCATGTGATGTCTGTCCCATCTCGGATCTGTGCGAAAAAAATATAAAAGCGAGGATGAATAATGGGAAAACCTAAAATTTCTCTCCCGATTATAGTGGAGGGCAGATACGATAAATCAACACTCTCCTCGATTTTTGATGCAAAGATAATAAGCATATCAGGCTTCGGAATTTTTAATTCAAAGGAGAAACAGGCTCTTATCCGCAAGCTCGCAGAAGCAGGAGGAATCATTCTTCTCACTGACAGCGACGCAGGCGGCAGGCAAATTCGTTCCTTTCTCTCGGGACTGCTTGATAAGGAGAAAATTCATCACGTTTACATTCCTCAAATTGAGGGAAAGGAAAAGAGAAAGACGAAGCCCTCAAAAAGTAAGCTCCTCGGCGTTGAAGGTATGCCCAGAGAAATTCTTGAAAAAGTTCTCGCTCCTTTCGTAAGTGGTGGAGCGTGTGACGAAAAAACTGCGGTAGCGGAGAAAAAAACGGTAACAAAGTTGGATTTTTTCAACGATTCGCTCTCAGGCGGAAGCCTGTCGAAAGAAAGACGGGCGAAACTTGCTGAAATTCTCGATTTGCCAAGCGATATGAGCGCTAACGCTTTGATTGAGGCTATTAACCTCATATACGGATATGAAGAATACAAGAGGGCGCTCAGTAAAATTTGTAAATAAATCGAATTATCTATTTACTTTTTAGAAAATATATGTTATAATACTGTCTTGGTAAAATAATATTTTATTTTTAATATATTTTGGAGGACTTAAACCAATGGTAGAAAGAAAGAAAGTTTCTATGGATGGTAACACCGCTGCGGCTCACGTTTCTTACGCGTTTACCGAAGTTGCTGCCATCTACCCAATCACCCCCTCTAGCCCAATGGCAGAGGTAACAGACACTTGGTCTGCATCCAACAAAAACATTTTTGGCGAACCTGCAAAGAACATTTTCGGTGATAATGTAAAGGTTGTTGAAATGCAATCCGAGGCAGGTGCTGCCGGAGCGGTTCACGGCTCGTTGGCATCAGGCGCGCTCACCACTACTTATACAGCTTCACAGGGTCTTCTCCTTATGATACCCAATATGTATAAGATTGCAGGCGAGCTTCTTCCCTGCGTAATCCACGTATCTGCAAGATGCGTTGCTACGCACGCGCTTAATATTTTCGGCGATCACTCCGACGTTTACGCTTGCCGTCAGACAGGCTTTGCTATGCTCGCTGAAACAAACCCTCAGGAAATTATGGACCTTGGTGCTGTTGCTCACCTTTCTACAATTAAAGGTAGAGTTCCTTTCCTTAACTTCTTCGATGGATTCAGAACTTCTCACGAGGTTCAAAAGGTTGCTGCTTGGGACTACAAGGACCTTGCGGAAATGGTCGATATGGATGCGGTTAAGGCGTATCGCGACCACTCTCTCAACCCTGAGTCTCCTTACCTTCGCGGCTCTGCTGAAAACGGAGACATCTTCTTCCAGCACAGAGAGGCTTGCAACCCATATTATGACGCTCTTCCCGCAATCGTTGAAGAATATATGGGCAAGGTAAATGAAAAAATCGGTACAAACTACCAGCTCTTCAACTACTATGGCGCTCCTGATGCAGATAGAGTAATCGTTGCTATGGGTTCTGTATGTGACGTTGCAGAGGAAGTTATCGACTATATGAACAAAAACGGAGAAAAGGTTGGTCTTGTTAAAGTAAGACTTTACCGTCCGTTCGTTGCTGAGAAGTTCGTTGCCGCTCTTCCCAAAACGGTTAAGACTCTCGCAGTTCTTGACAGAACAAAAGAGCCCGGTTCTCTTGGCGAACCTCTTTACCTCGACGTTCTCGCAGCTCTCGGTGAGTGCGGCGTAAGCGGAATCAAGGTAGTTGGCGGCAGATACGGTCTTGGCTCAAAGGACACTCCTCCCTCATCTATTTTCGCGGTTTACGAAAATCTTGCAAATGCAAAGCCGAAGAATCACTTTACCGTCGGTATCGTTGACGACCTTACAAACCTTTCACTTCCCGAAAAGGAAGCACCGGACACAGCGACACACGATATGATTCAATGCAAATTCTGGGGACTTGGCGGCGACGGTACTGTTGGCGCAAACAAGAACTCTATTAAAATTATCGGCGACCACACCGACAAATACATTCAGGCGTATTTCCAATACGACTCCAAGAAGACAGGCGGTATCACAATCTCTCACCTTCGTTTCGGTGATTCCCCAATCAAGTCCTCTTACTATATCAACAAGGCTGACTTTGTTGCTTGTCACAACAGCGCGTACCTTACTAAGTACGATATGATTTCGGACGTTAAGCCCGGCGGAACATTCCTTCTTGACTGTCAATGGAGTGATGAAGAGCTTGATCTTCATATCCCCGCGTCCGTAAAGAGCTATATTGCCAACAACGACGTTAAGTTCTATACAATCAACGCAACGAAGATTGCTATCGACCTTGGTAACGCAAAGGTTAAGAATACTGTTCTTCAATCGGCATTCTTCACACTTGCAAACATTCTTCCCGCTGAGGAAGCAAACGAATATATGAAGTATATGGCAACGAAATCCTACCTCAAAAAAGGACAGGCAATCGTTGACCTTAACCACAAGGCTATCGATGCAGGTAAGGATGCAATTCACGAGGTTTCAATTCCTGACTCATGGAAGAACGCAGGCAAGACAGCTCCCGCTGCTCCTGTAACAGGCAATAGAGCAGAGCTCGTTGACTATGTAAACGACGTTGTGCTTCCTGTTGTTTCAATGAAGGGTGATTCTCTCCCTGTAAGCGCGTTTGAAAAGTATGTAGACGGTCAGTTCCCACAGGGCGCTGCTGCATTTGAAAAGCGCGGCGTTGCCGTAACTGTTCCTCAGTGGAACCCCGAAACCTGTATCCAGTGTAACAACTGCGCGTACGTTTGTCCTCACGCTTGTATCCGTCCTTTCGCTATGACAGAGGAGGAGGCTGCAAACGCTCCTGCAAACACCAAGTTTACAAAGAATCCGGTTGCAAAGACAAACTACAAGTTCTCAATCGGAGTATCTGCTCTTGACTGTATGGGCTGTACGCTTTGCGTTAAGGCTTGTCCCGTTACTGCAAACTCTGCAAAGACAGGCAAAGCTCCTGCTCTCGAAATGAAGCCTATTGCAACTCAACTTGATATGCAAGAATCTTACAATTACGCAGTTAGCAAGGTTTCTGAAAAGAAGGAACTCATCAATACAACGCTTAAAGGCAGCCAATTCAAGCAGCCGCTTCTTGAATACTCAGGCTCTTGCGCAGGCTGTGCAGAAACCTCCTACGCTCGTCTTGTTACTCAACTGTTCGGCGAGAGAATGTACATCTCCAACGCAACAGGTTGTTCTTCAATTTGGGGCGGCAGCGCACCTGCAACTCCTTACACTGTAAACAACGAGTCAGGACGCGGTCCTGCTTGGGCTAACTCGCTCTTTGAGGATAACGCAGAGCACGGTCTCGGTATGTATCTTGGTCAAAAGACAATTCGCGAAAGACTTATCGGCTATGTAAAGGCTCTCCGCGAGAATGTTTGCAGCGAAGAAAACGGCAAGATTATCGACGAATATCTCAACACCCTTAACGACGGCGCCGCAAACGAGATTGCTACAAAGGCTCTTGTAAATATGCTCGAAAACAACTGTAACTGCAAAAACGAATACAAGGATAAGATTCTTGCAGAGAAGCAATATCTCTCCAAGAAAGCTGTTTGGATTTTCGGTGGCGACGGTTGGGCATACGATATCGGATTTGGCGGTCTTGACCACGTAATCGCTTCCGGCGAGGATGTTAACATTATGGTATTTGATACAGAGGTTTACTCCAACACAGGCGGTCAGGCTTCCAAGGCTTCAAATATCGGTCAGGTTGCTCAGTTTGCTGCTGCCGGTAAGGCAATCGGCAAAAAGAACCTTGCTGAAATCGCTATGTCCTACGGCTACGTATACGTTGCTCAAATCGCTATGGGCGCAGATATGAACCAAACGCTCAAAGCAATTACAGAGGCAGAGGCTTATAACGGTCCTTCAATCGTCATCTGCTACGCTCCTTGTGAAATGCACTCTATCAAGGGCGGTATGGCTAACTGTCAGGCAGAAATGAAGAAGGCTGTTGAGTCAGGTTACTGGCAGATGTTCAGATTTAATCCTGCTCTCAAAGCAGAAGGAAAGAACCCCTTCTCACTCGACTCCAAAGAGCCGACAGGCAACTATCAAGACTTTATTAATAACGAAGCTCGTTATACGCGTCTTGCTCAGCAATTCCCCGAGAGAGCGAAAGAACTCTTTGAGAAGGCTGAGGCTACTGCAAAGGCTAAATACGAGAGACTTAAAAAGTTTGTAGATTTCTACAACGTATAATTAATAGTTAAAATAAAAGCGGGGATTTCAACCTAGTGTTGAAATCCCCATTTTTATATAGAAAAATAAGATTATTTCGATAAAATCTCGCTTATTTCATCCTCTGTAATTTGCATTTCCAAGGCGAACTCCCTCGCGCTTACGCGGAGAGCGCCTACGCCGAGAACGACTAATTGCTCCTGCAAATCCGAGGTCACAACACGGACGTTATGCTCCTTAACCAAATTGTAAGCCAATTTTTCAATGTATGAATCGGCAGTCTGCCCCTCTTTCGTGTAAGCTGCCAAAACCCGTCCGTATTTTTCCTCGCTTCCTTCGCCGCCGCGATTTTTGTAAGCATCGAAAACAATTACGACGTTGATTTTTTTGAAAGAGGAATAGTTGCACATCATAGTAATTAATGCGTCCCTTGCCAGCGAAAAATCTTTCTCGGCGGCTTTTTTCAGCCTTTCCCAAGCAAAAATCAGATTGTATCCGTCGATTATTACATAATCCTCACCCTTCGGCTTGGCTTTTCTGGGTTTTTCCTTGGGGGCTGCATAGTCTTTTGCTTTGTTCTCGGTTTTCTCTGCTAAAACTCTCGGCTTGATTTTACCGTAGGTCTGCTCAAAAATCCGCTCCAGCTCCTTATCCTCCTCAGCCGTACCTTGATATTTTGAAAGGGTAGAGCGCACTGCGTTTTGCTTGTATATAATCTCCTCTTGCCCCGAATCCGCTCCCGTGTGCATAAGGGCGTCGGCCTCGTACCAAGGCACTACGTATCCCGCGCCGTTTTTACAAAATACGGAGTTTGGAGTATTTCGCTCGTCAAGTTCGGGATTGTATCCCTTTTGCACAATTATTTCTTCTTGATTATGACAGGGCACAAATCCGCCTAAATTCATAGTGATTTTGCCCTCTCCTTTTGTATACGCCCTTAATTCCGTGGGGTAAGAGCGCATAGTGCTGACGGGGCAATTACCGTGCAAAATTGCAATATCTCCCTCGAATTCAGGCGTCTCGGTTTTTCCGTGCATAGACGAAATATCGGTCATCGCCCTGCCGAGACACTCCTTAGGCAATTCGATGTGAAAGTCAAAGGTCGGCTCTAATAAAACCGAGCTCGCCTTCATAAGCCCCTGTCTCACCGCCCTGTAAGTCGCCTGTCTGAAATCTCCGCCCTCGGTGTGCTTGATATGCGCTTTGCCTGCTGTGAGCGTAATTTTCACATCTGTAATCGGAGCTCCGATGAGTACCCCCTTGTGCGATTTTTCTTCAAGGTGAGTGATTATAAGCCTTTGCCAGTTTTTGAGCAAAACGTCGGTACTGCAATCACTCTCGCAGATTATTCCTGTTCCGCGCGGTAGAGGTTCTAATCTTAGATGCACCTCCGCATAGTGTCTCAATGGCTCAAAATGTCCACTTCCGTTTACATTATCGAGTATGCTTTCCTTGTAGAGTATCTCTCCTTCCGAAAAACTCACCTCTAAATTAAATCGCTCTGAAATAAGACGCCTTAAAACTTCAAGCTGGATTTCACCCATAAGCCGAACCTTTATTTCACCTTGGCGAGCTCCGGACATACGACCTTCTTCGTAGTGCAAGGCGAGCGAGGGCTCTTCTTCCAAAAGGGTGAGAAGCTTCAAATAATATTCGTAAGGACTTGCCCCGCTTGGAAGATTGATTTTGTATTCGAGTACGGGTTCAAGGCTTGTTTCGTCGTTGGACTCAAAGCCGAGTCCCATACCGGCAAAGGTTTTTTCAAGCCCTGTAACTGCCACAAGCATACCGGGCTTACCCTCTTTTAATTGAGTGTATTTGTCTCCCGAATAGAGTCTTATTTCTTCAATCTTTTCTTCTTCCCCGAGCACTTTAATTCTGCTTTTTGAAGCCACACCCTTTCCCGTGATTTTCATATAGGAAAGACGGTTTCCGTTTTTGTCTCTGCCAATTTTATATACTCTCGCTCCAAAAAGAGTCTCGCTGTAATTTATTCTTTTGGTATAGCGGCCCACGGCTCTCAAAAATTCCCCGACGCCCTCGTTTTTTAAGGCCGAGCCGAAGAAAACGGGAAAAATCCTTCTTTTGAAAATTGCTTCCGCCACAGAATCGTCTTCGAGCTTTCCGCTTTCAAAAAATTCGCCCATTAAATTCTCGTCTGCCCCTGCAATATCTTCATCTGAAATCATATTAACGCAGGAAGGCGAAAGTGAAAATTTAAGTTCGGATACAATCTCGGACTTGGTTTTTTCGCAGATGTCGGTCTTGTTTACAAATATAAAGGTCGGAATTTTTCTCGCTGAGAGAAGCTTCCAAAGAGTTTTTGTATGCGACTCTACTCCGCTCGGAGCGCTGACAACGAGAATCGCGTAATCCTCTACCGAAAGGGCTCTTTCTGCGTCGCAAGAAAAATCTATATGTCCAGGCGTGTCTATGAGCGTGATTTCGGTGTCCTCAAAGCTCAAAAAGGCTTGTTTTGAAAATATCGTAATGCCTCGCTCCTTCTCTAATGAAAAGGTGTCGAGATAGGCGTTCTTTTTATCAACTCTTCCCAGTTTGTCAATTACTCCCGCGTTGTATAAAAGAGCTTCGGAAAGAGTGGTTTTTCCTGCATCGACGTGTGCGAGAATACCTATGGTTAAGCGTTTAATTTGTATCACTCCTTGAAAAAGTCGGACTGCTTCACAACAGTCCGACAATTTTATTTTTCTATAATATGTAAAGTTGGGTTTACAATAGAGTCGCAAGCTTTGGTATTTGTCTGACGAATTGCCATAAGCCTCATACCGATGTTTTCGATTATATTTTTCGGAGGAAGAGGCAAATCTCTCATCTCCTTTGAGTTAATTTGCTTTGATTTTGTGATAATCGAAATATATCTATCGTAAATTGTGGAATTAAGAAGGGCGAAGAGACCAAATGCAAATCTCGCGCACATCTCTTTGTTTTTGTCCACCGTGTCGATGAAGTTTATTTTATTGTGCGTACTTATGTATCTGTAAGAGGGAAGCTGTGACGCCATATAAATCGCAGGATTCAAGAATCTGTCGTCGCTCTTTGCGGGAATTCTCTTGATTATGATGAGGTTTTTGTTCTTTTGAATAAGCGAGGGGTTTACGGGCGCGATATATTGACGCTTGATAGGTCTGGGAAATTCTATTTGTCCGTTTTGCATAGCCGCAGGGCGAATAAGAGGAACGGCGCTCTTGATTGGCTCTGTAAACAAGAGACCTTCGCATTTTGAGTCTACGATAAGACCTGTGTGCATTTTTAGACCGAGTGTTGTGAGGGTCTCCGGAAATTCTGAGAAGTACTTTACAATTTTTGCCTCCTCCGCGCTCTTTGGGAGCGTGAGGGTACCGTCGTTTTTGTTGACGATAAAGTCGTATGGAAGGGCGGCGAGCTTGGTTATATTAGATCCGTTGTCAAGAGATGTCGTGATATTTACGGTCTCGCCTTTTTCGCAAGCCTTATACGCAATTATGAAGTTCTTTTTGAGAGGCACGGCTCGCTTTTCGTTTTTCTGCTTGCCGACAAAAAGGTGCAGAGCTTGAAGAGAAAGTTTTTTTGCAAGCTCCATTCTTAAAGGCTTCAACTGCGAGGCTGTCGCAAAGGTTGTAGGCAAAATCATAACGAGCTGTCCGTCGGCTTCAAGATGTCTTGCAGCCATTTTCAAGAAGAGAAATGGTGCGCCTATTTTGAGCTGAGTTACGCCGCCTGCGATTTCCGCTTCGCTGGAACCCTTTTCGTACAACTCTGTTGGAGGATTTGAAATAATCAAGTCGTATTTATCTTCCACCGTATCAAAAAAGGTTACGGTGTAGTGATTTTTGGAGTCTACTATATAGTTCTCGTTATATATTGTGTAGAAAAGCTTTATATCGAAATCGTGTCTGACCTTTTTACGAACGCGTTCAAGATTGTTTTCGAGCATAGGCAAAAAATCCTCGTTCGTTTCAAAGCAAGTGAGGAAAATCTGTTTGCAAAAAGCGGCCTTTTTGCATATTTCTTCAACAAGAGCCGCAGAGAGTATTCCTGTACCTGCGCCCGGATCGAGAATTGTATATGCGGTTTTCTTTGTATCGATTTCAAACATAGAAGCCATAAGTCTGGCCGTGTCTTTTTTTGTGAATAGTCTGCCAAGACGCACGTTCTCGCTCTTTGATTTTTCTCTTATTAATTTTCCTGTGTTTCTCACCGTAAGGTTTAGCATTGTTTTGCCCCCGTAAATTTGTAGCATTTAATTTCTGCCATATTTTATCTTACTACTATTTTATCACACTTTTTTTGCTTGTGCAAGATGTTTTTTTATTTTTTTAATAAAAATGTTGCAAATCGTCAAAATAGGTGATATAATCAAAATAGATAAATATTTTACTTGCTAAAATGTTGGGAGAGGAGACTCAATAATGAGTAAAGATACCAAAACCAGAATAAGATTTTTGCATTGCAGCGATATACATTTAGATATTCCGTATGTCGGTATAAGCGCGGAAAAGAGCGATGAGAGAAGAAAAGAATTGCGATCTTCGTTTGTGAAAATGATGCAGTACGTCAGAGAGACAAATATAGACGTCGTATTAATAAGCGGAGACCTTTTTGATAACGACTTTGCAACGAATACAACAGCCGAGCTTATTATCCGCGAGATGAAGAACTGTTCTTCAACCGATTTTATAATTGCTCCGGGTAAGCACGATTTCTACAACGGGAATCTTATCTATAAATCCGGACGCTTGCCGAAAAATTGCCACGTGTTCTCGTCGGACACTCTTTCCAGATTTGATTTTGAGGAAGAAAATGTTACCGTCTACGGTTGGGCGTTTATGAATAGCTCAATTAAGGAAAGTCCGCTTTATGACAGAGTGGTAGACGACAGTTCCAGAGTGAATTTGGTTTGCGCTTACGCGGATTTGAACGGAGAAGTGGGCTCTGATTGTTGTCCGATTTCAACACAAGATCTTAAAAAATTCGGCGCTGATTACTACGCCCTCGGCTCGCGTCATACGCCGAGCAAATTTCTCAGCGCAGGAGCTTCAAAATACAGTTATTGCGGAGCTCTCGAATGTACGGGCTTTGAGGAAAGCGGAGTAGGCGGAGCAAATCTCATAACGGTAGATTACAGCGACGGCGAGCTTTCCATAGAGCATAAGTCGATTTTCTTTGGACACGTTGATTTTAAAACCGAAACGATTGACGTTACCGGAATGAATACCTCAAACGAAATTATCAATGCCATAAGCAGTATGATAAGCAAGAAGGGGTATTCGAGCGAGACCGCTCTTCGAGTTGTGCTTGAAGGATACATAGATCCTATGTTTGTCGTTCCTCAAAATCTTGAAGACGAGACCTTCGGACTCTATTTTTTAAGAATTATAGACAAAACCCTGCCTCTTTACAATACCGAGCATTTCAAACGCGATATGACGGTTAAAGGTGAGGTTTTCCGCCAATTTTATCCAATGCTTACAAGTGACAGCGAGGAAGAAAGGCTTGTTGCCGCAAGAGCCTTCCGAGTGGCGCTGGCCGCCCTTGACAACAAGGATATAGAAGTTTGATTTTGTAATCAATCAATAACCCCCCAAAAATATCGCCGGTAAAACGGCGATATTTGCTGTGCGAAAAAACGGAGAAAAAATGGAATTTGTAAATAATACTCAAAACGAAAAGGCAAACAAGAAATTATACATATTACTGATAATATCCGCGTTTATGCTATATCTTATGAGTATATGTATAAAGACGGTATATTCGGCTCAGCTGGTTACGATAATGCCCGATTTTGATACGACAAAGCAAAGCGCGGGACTCGGATTAACCTTTTACTACATTGTCTATGCTCTGACGCAGTTGCTTTTGGCAACGAAAATAAAAATCAAAAATATGCGTTCATTTATGATTGTGACAACCGTGCTGTCATCGTTATCCTTCGGCGCGATAATTTTTGTGAATGCAATCTGGCAGGTTTGGATAATACTCGCCCTGAACGGCATTTTCCAATCGAGCTGCTGGGGCGGAATAATGCATTATTTCGGTAAATATCTACCTGATACATTTTCTGCCGGCGCGTCCTTGACGATGAGCTTCGGAGTCACTGTCGGCACAGCTCTGTCTTACGGAGCGTCCGCTGCGTTCGTGTCGGTTGCGAGTTGGAAGCACACATTCTTATTTTTCGCTATTTTAACTTTAATATTTTTGGTGTTTTTCTGTTATATCGAGCGCTTACTTGCCAAACGTGTTGGCGAGAGGGATGAAAGCAGCGTTAACGCTATTGTTGACAATCACCGCAAATCTTTGGTAGAAACTATGTCTAAAAAGGAAATCAATCGATTGCTGGTATACATTCTGCTGATAAACTTTTTGTGCTGTTGTCTTTATTACGGAATAACAAACTGGGTTCCCAGCGTGCTGAAAGAGATACACGGAGTACCGGACTCGTATTCGATGCTTATAACGATTTTAATGCCTGTCGGAATGATGTTCGGTCCCGTATTGGCAACTCGCACCTGTGAAAAACACGGCCATGTTTTCGCTGTTGTGTCTTGTTTTATATTAATTTGCACCGTAACCCTCGCCGCTATGATTTTTACCTATGATAAGAACATCGTGCTGGTAATAATTTTATCGATTGTTACGCTTTTCTTCAATCGCGGCGCGGTAAATACGATGTCGGGATATCTCCCGTTGAAAATGAAGCACGTATTAAATTCCGGAAACAGCGCAATGCTGTTCAACGCGGCGGCCTGCACGGGCGCGGCCGTGATGCCGGTATTCACGGGATTTATTATGGACGAATTCGGTTGGCAGGCGTACTACACCGTAATGTGCTTTATGTCCTTGATACTCTTCTGTGTATTGTGTGTTGGCGCGGTAAAACAGGGTAAAAAAGAATTATTTTAAGACTTCTTAAATTCAGGTGTAAAAAGAAATAGAAAACGGAGATAGCGAGAAAAACACTCGGTATCTCCGTTTAATTTTGCTTAATTTTGATGAGCCGGCCTTTATTTGTCTTCTTCAAATTTTGGCTGTATGTTGTAAAAATCCAAAATCGGCAAAAGTACAAGCGCGGTCAGCCCTGCGCTGAAACCGCCGTTGTAAAGAACCAATCCGCCGTACATTTCTGCCGTGGCGGTACAAATCACAGCGTTAAAAAATCCTGCTATCATACCAATATGCCAGCCGTATCTTCCGCTGAAAGTGCAGAGACCTGTGGCAAAGGCGAGGCCGTTAATGTAAGTTTGAGTTGACAAAGTCCAGGGAATTTCCTGTCCGATAGCGACAGAGGCGACCGCCACCAAAACGAACAGAAGCGTATATCCGATAACTATCGGAAAGACCGTTCGAGGCTGTTGGCCGTTAACTGAAAAGGTCAATGCAGCAAATACCACTCCAACGGTTGCCCCCGTAAATCCTACGCCGCTCGGCAGTGCGGGGAATATTTCCGGAAGAACGAAAATCAGGTTCAGATAAGCTATAATACAAAGTCCGAGAACACCGATATTAATCATACATACGGGCATTGTGAATTTGCGTAAAAAGCTCACCCCGTATCCCGTGCTTTTGAGAAGCTGTCTGTAACCCTTGAAGCTGAAATTGTTCCATATAAATCCCCAGCTAATCGTTGCGGAGAACAAAATGATGAAAAATATATTCACAAATCCGCGATAGGCGTAGGGCATAGCGTAATATTGAGGGTTGTCAATTATCAAATTTTCCGGCGGAGCAAATCCCACAGTTGCGTACATCAAATTGTAGATGAAAATACCCAGAATTCCAATAGCGAGTCCCGCTTTATAGAGGTTGTAACCGCGGTGCATAGAGCTTGTACCCGGAATAAGCGCGGGAACGACAAACCCCGCAAGTATTCCGAATAAAATCGCGAGAACAACTCCCAAAACCGTAACGCCGGGTTCTCCTATCACGAATTCGCGGTTCGGATATCTGAACAAAAACTCGCTGATAAACGGGCCGAGGGCGGTTGAGAACAGCGCGAGGTGTATGTTTTCCGAAATGCTTTTTTTCGTTACGAAACAATACACGAATACACCGATAATTGTAGGCCACATATTCAGAATGTTCAGACCGTAAAAGCAGTGCGCCACGACAAGCATATATCCCGCAAAGCTTGTAACGACGGCTTTCGCTCTGGCAAAGAAAATAATCAAATTGGCGGAAAACCCGCATATTGCCGCGTTGAAAAAGCAGCTTCCAAGTCCGCCGAGAGCAAAGTAGTCTGTAACTAATTTCGACGGAGAGGTGATTATTTTGTATAGATTATACCAAAAGTCCGTTTCTTTTGTGTAAATCGCTCCTATAAGCGACGCCAAAAGAAAAAACAAGCTCAAAACCGAAGTATACATAGCGATATACGAGCCCTCAAAGCCTTCGCCTTTTAATTTTTCTATAAAAACAGACTCGGTTGTTTT
This sequence comes from Eubacteriales bacterium, assembly GCA_045605265.1. Classification (GTDB taxonomy): domain Bacteria; phylum Bacillota; class Clostridia; order Oscillospirales; family CAG-272; genus UBA1740. Next base: position 86,032 of record JAZUPQ010000053.1, read on the forward strand.
TTTGTTTTTATCTTCAAACACGTTTAGTTTTCCCATCTGATGTCTTTTTTTTTATTTTATCACTTTTTTTCTTCGATTTCAAGCCTTTTATAAAATTAGAAAGGGTGATGAGTCGTAACACCCATCACCCTGAAAAATTATTTTATTAGTTTGAAAAGAAGTGTTTTCTTTGCTTGGATTATAACCTCAAAGCCGCGAAGAACACCGTTGTCAACGAGTTCGTATACTTCGTTGTCATCTCCGATAATTTCTACTGATTTGTAAAGGTTGTTGTTTATGGTTACAACCACCTTTCTCTCACCGTCCGTATATTCGGAGCACTCAAAGAGCATAATCTCGTCTTCGCCCTTCTCGTTTTCAAAGTAGTTAATATAGCAATCTCCATCTGTGCAAACCTCCGGCCTTGAAAATTCGCGAAGGAGGTCCTCAACGGTTTTGCGCATAAGTACGCTCACGTTGTGGCGTCCGCCCGTCGCATGAAGGTACGGGAAGTTTTCCGCGCCAACTTCGCAGAGGTCTACGTTGAAGAGCAGCGCGTTACCCTTTCTGTAAAGCACATCCTCTCCATTGGCGGTGAGAAGGACTTCGGCGTTCTTGTTCTTGTAGCCGAATTCCGATTCAAATCCCATAATAAACTCGCTGTCGTCAGAGGATGAAAGCTCGTTTACGTAGCATTTTCTTCTGTCTTCCACAACGCCGAACATATCTTCAATACCTTCAACCGAGCCTGTGGCTATAATGTTTACTCCCGCCTTGTGCAGACGTTTGATTCCGTCAATATCCTCTTTTGTGAGAGCGTAAGTAGAAGGAATTACGAGAGTTGTGATGTTCTTTTCGTCGAGTCCGTTCAAGGTATCGGTTGCAAATCCTGCGGGAATACCCATCTCCGACAGTCTTACTTGAAGATACGTCATAGCGGAGTCGCACTTATTATACGTAATAGTTCTGTTGGTTTTTTGATACGTAGTGAGCACGACGCGGTCGTCTTTGGCGTGGTTTTTGTAGAGGAACGCAACCGTTTGCTTGGGCATCTTCGGTTTGTTTTCCAAATATCTTCCCCAAGTTCTAACGACCTCTGCATATCTGTCTTGTGGCTCGAAATTATAAGCGCCGTACATCATAAATTTATTGCCGTTCCAATACTTAAATCCGTCCTTGGAATAGTAAAGAGAATTATAGAGGTAGCTGTAAATCTGAGAGGTGGTTTGGTAGGGGTAAGCATAGCTTTCGGAGAAGGGGGGAGCAGGGAAGGAGACGTGTCCGTCCGGACAGCCTGCTTCAAACGAGTCGTAAAGCTCGGGAGCAAAATCAAGCTCGCCTGTTATAAGTCTTGCCGTAGTCATACCCCAGGTAGAAAACGCTATTGGATAATGACAGCAGAATGCGTAGTCCTCATATTGAACGAAGCCGTCGAAAATCTTTTTAACCGACTCGGGCTTGTATCCGAAATACTTCATAATCTGTCCGCCGGCGCAGTTGGTTGCGTAAGCATTGAACGGGCCGTAGCAGAAACGCTTAACCTTGGGGTTAAGAGCCTTGATTTTTGCCCATTGCTTATGGAATTCTTCCTCCAATCTGGTGTTGGCAAACTCGACCCACTCATCAAAATGTTCAGTGAGAGAATAGTAATGCTTTTGCGTAAATGATCCGGCATTTTCAACGTCGCAAAGAGGGATATTGTACTCGGGATGTAAAGCAGAGTATTCATTATATAACTCTCTTGGCCATTTTCCGCCGAACAACACCACTCTGAAATGGTCGAATCTGTAATAGTTCGGGCTGTCCTCGATTTTCGGAATTGCATAGTTGATGTAGTCCGCGTGCTTTATGCAGTTTGGATAATCCTCGTATGTTTTCAACCCGGCAGTTCTTTGAGTGAACCAGACCAAAATTTTTCTCTTGTATATATCGGTGATTTCCCAAGCGTTCAAATTCTCTATAATTTGAGGCGGGCAGAAAAGCGAATCAATGTAGTGCATAAGGTTAAGGTCGGGCTTTAAGGACCACTGCGGAGGAGCCTGAATACGACCGTCTCCTGCATAGAAAAGAGGAAGTCCCGAGGTCTCAACGGGAGATTCATCCATTGAGAAGTCTATAACCTCAAACGCGCTTATGTGCTCGCATACTTCCTTTCCTCCGACGTATGCTTTAATAACGATGTGATAAACGTTTTGAGGAAGCTTGCCCAGATTAACCTCGTAAATTTCCTCGTTGAGCAGGAAATCGTTGACGCCGCTGCTTACGGGCGAGAGCTTTACGTTTTTGATTTTTTTGAAGAAAACGTCTTGAAGTTCCGCCTTAACCGAAACGAAGCTTCCGCTTGTGTGATGCATGGCTCTTATTCTGAAAACAGCATCTTCCGTGCTTGCGAAATAGTGGTTTGAGTCAATGTGCTGTAACGCTTCGCTCATTTTAACGAAATTGGTTTTTGCAATCTTATCGCGGATAACCGTCTTATAAGGAGACGTAACGTCTATAAGCATCTCGTAATCCAAGGTTTTGCCGTAGTAAACAAGCTTTCCGTCCTTGGAAAATACAAATTCGCTCTCATCACCCTTCATATCGCTTACGATTGTTTTCAAATGGTCGTATCCGAAGGCAACGAAATCAAAATCCGCGAGCTTTTCAAAACCAAATACCTTTGTGAATGGATTTTCTTTCGTGGGAGTCGGGTCGCTGTTATGAAGAATTCCGCTTGTTTTTCCCGAGGGATTGACGTTGTCAAAGAAGGTGAGATTTGCATTTCTCAGATACAGCTTTTTGTTTAAATTTTTGCCAAAAAGTCTTACGTACGGAGCGTCAAAGGAGTCAAAAAACGCTAGCCAGCTTTTTAAATTGGGTTCTTTGGGTTTTACAAATTCAACTCCGCCGGAAAGAGAGGTTTTTATTTCCTTTACACCGTTTTTATATTTATTCACCTTGAGATTAAGAGTATAATCTCCGGTGTCGTGGTCGTATTGGGGAAT
>JAZUPQ010000054.1:0-1992 GCA_045605265.1 Eubacteriales bacterium
ATTTCGGCGGCGAGGTAGAGCGTATTCTGAAAATGGTAAACGGCGTTATTCTTCTCGTTGACGCGGCGGAAGGCCCGATGCCGCAGACTCGCTTCGTGCTTCAAAAGGCTCTCGCGATGAACCATCGCGTAATCGTCGTAGTAAATAAGATTGACCGTCCCGACGCGCGTCTTGATGAAATAGGCGACGAGGTCTTGGAGCTTCTCTTGGAGCTTGACGCAACAAATGAGCAGCTTGACTCTCCGGTGCTTTTCTGCTCGGGCAGAGCAGGCACAGCTTCCTTCAATCCTCACGAGCCGGGCAAAAATCTCGAACCGCTTCTCGATACGATTCTCGAATATATTCCCGCCCCTGACGGTGAGGGGGACGAGCCGCTTCAGCTTCTCGTTTCCTCTATTGACTACAACGAATTCGTAGGCAGAATAGGTATAGGCAGAGTTGAGCGTGGTATAATAAAACAAGGACAAGGCGTTTCAATCTGCAATTATCACGATGCGAGCGGAAAATCCAGACCCTCTAAAATCGTTTCGATTTATCAATTTGACGGACTTAAAAGAATACCCGTAACCGAGGCAAACGTAGGCGACATCGTCTGCTTTTCCGGTTGCGAGGACATCTCTATCGGAGATACGGTATGCTCGCCTTTAAAGGTTGAGCCGATAGAATTTGTGAAGGTGGGCGAGCCTACTATGGAAATGACCTTTTCGGTAAATGACTCCCCCTTTGCAGGTAAGGAGGGCAAATACGTAACGTCAAGACACCTCCGCGCCCGTCTTTACCGCGAGCTTTTGCGCGACGTTTCACTCCGCGTTACCGACGGAGAGACCACCGACTCTTTCAGAGTCGCAGGCAGAGGAGAAATGCACCTTTCAATCTTGATTGAAAATATGCGCCGCGAGGGCTACGAGCTTTGCTGCTCCAATCCGCGCGTGCTTTACAAGGAGATTGACGGCGTTAAGTGTGAACCGATCGAAAACGTGATTATCGACGTGCCCGAAGCGTATCTGGGCGCAGTAATGGAGAAGCTCGGCTCACGTAAGGGAACGCTCCTTGATATGCAGCTTAACGGCTCTCGCCAAAAGCTTTACTATACCATTCCCACAAGATGTCTTTTCGGCTACCGCAGCGAGCTTTTGACCGACACGAGAGGCGAGGGAATTATTTCCACAATCTTCGCAGGCTACGAGCCGTTCCGCGGCGAAATCAAGACGAGATTTACCTCGTCTCTTGTAGCAAGCGAGACGGGCGTATCCACGACCTACGGACTTTTCCAATCCCAAGACAGAGGCCCGCTCTTTATCGGCCCTGCAACCCCCGTATACGAGGGAATGATCGTGGGTGAAAACCCGAAGCCCGACGACATTGAAGTGAACGTCTGCCGCGAGAAGCACCTTACAGCCATTCGTTCCACGGGCGCAGACGAAAAGCTCACCCTGATTACTCCTATTCAGCTTTCGCTTGAAGAAGCGATTGAGTTTATCACCGATGACGAGCTTATCGAGGTAACACCAAAGAGCATCCGACTCCGCAAGGTGGTCCTCAACACGCCCCAGCGCAAGCGCATAGCAGCGCAAAGGCGCGCCGCCCTCAAAGGAAACGCATAAAAAACAAGTTCGGTATCGGGCTTTTGAAAACCCGATACCGACTAAAAAACAAAAAAACTTTCAAAAACATATTGACTTTTCGATTTTTATATGATATAATGTTCAAGCGAGATTTGAGGCGGACCTCAAATTCTGAATATGGCGGATTAGCTCAGTTGGCTAGAGCGTCCGGTTCATACCCGGCAGGTCGTTGGTTCAAATCCGACATCCGCTACCATATCTTTGGCTCGTTGGTCAAGCGGTTAAGACACGGCCCTTTCACGGCTGTAACATGGGTTCGATTCCCGTACGAGTCACCAGAAAAAGACTCAGGATTGGATACAATCCTGAGTCTTTTTCAACTAAATCCACCTTTTCAGGTGGGATAAATCGTATTTACGATGAAATC
>JAZUPQ010000055.1:0-6390 GCA_045605265.1 Eubacteriales bacterium
GCATCGTTATAAACGGGCTCTATCATCATCCCAATAGCCCCACTGAAATTCAGGACTCGGTTTGGGTGTTTGGTACATACACAAGACAGTAATAAAAATCCTCCGATTAACCGGAGGATTTTTATTGTTTTTCAGAATGCAATAGTTGGTATTTTCGTTATTTTTTACGCATTTGTCTTAAGAATATGATTATTGCAAGGCCTATAGAGAGTAAGACGTAGCCCACTAACCATAAAACGTGTGGAAGAATACTTTTGAAATCACCTGCAAAAACAAATTCTTCAAGCTTTACAGCGTGATAAAAAGGCAGCAATTCTGCAATAAATTTAAAAGCACCCCCGACAAGCTCAAGGTCGAACCATATTCCCGAAAGCCAAGCAGTTAAGTTAGTAAGCAGCGCGCCACAAATACCGCCAACCTGCTTTTGATTTAAAAAACTTCCAAACAAAAGTCCGAGTCCAATAAAGAAAAGTGAAATAGGTATTGTAAACAAGATTCCGTAAATAATATTCACCGATATTTTCATACCCAAAGTCACACCAATCAAGTAGCAAACTATGCTTTGAAGCAATCCTATTGGCAATATTGGCAAGGTATAACCTAATATAAAATCAACAGATTTCATAGGTGTCGCATATAGCCTTGTCAAAAAGGCGCTCTCGCGGTCTTTGCTGATAATCGTTGCAGAAAACAAGGTCATAAACGAAAGCCCGAATACAGTCATAGCGGGAGCAAGCCTGTCAATCACGAACAGACTTACCGGTATGTTTGCTTGAATAGCAGACAAAAGTAAAATCAATATACTTGGAAAACCGAGTCCGAAAATCAGTGTTAAAGGGTCTCTGATAATTTCCTTGAAAATTCTTTTTGCAAAAACATACATTTTCATACGCTTCCCCCCCTTGTAATCGAAACGAAAGCATCTTCAAATCTATCTTTACCTGCCTGTTTTTTAAGTTCTTCAGTTGTTCCAAGAGCAATCAACTTTCCGTTATTCATAATTCCAACTCGGTCGGAGAGCTCTTCGGCTTCTTCCATATAGTGGGTTGTTAATATTACCGTTATCTTCCCTTTCAACCCACGTATAGTATCCCAAAGTTCAGAACGCGCAATTACGTCAAGTCCCAGGGTTGGTTCATCTAAAAATAGGATTTGGGGTTCGCCGATTAGAGCCATTGCAATGCTCAAGCGCCTCTGCCAACCTCCGGATAACTTAGTTGCTCGTTTATTCAGTATTTTAGCTAAATCGAATTCTGCCACGATATTTTTGATTTTTTCTTCTGTTTTCTGTTTGTCAAATCCGTGAACACCACACATTAGTTGAAGATTTTCAAAAACAGTTAACCCCATAGCAACTGCTGTTTCTTGCGGAGATATTCCAATCAAAGATTTTACTTTGTCAGGCTCTGTAATTATACTTCTACCTGATAAAATTGCATCTCCGTCGGTGGGTTTTAATAGACAGGAAAGCATTTTAATTGTTGTCGTTTTCCCCGCCCCGTTGATTCCGAGCAAAGAAAACAATTCCCCATCGTTAATTATCAAATTTAATTCCGAAACCGCAGTAACATCCTTATATACCTTGGTTAGATTTCTGATTTCAATCATCGATTTCACCTTCCCCTCCTTCGTCAGCATCATATACTGCTCTGGAAAACATTTCAAATGCACTCTTAGGCGGTATCGCAATTCCCCTTTTAACATCACCCAAAATCACAATTGTATCTTCGGGATTTATATCAAATATTTCGCGCGCCTGCTTGGGAATTACAATCTGCCCTTTTTCACCCACTGTTACTGTCCATGCGTATTTTCCCTTTGGTATTTTCATTTTTGATTCTCCTTGTTAGAAAAGTATGATTTGTATAACTAATTATACAATATTGAGTAGTAAAAGTCAAGTAAAAATTCAAAAAAAGACAGAGACTGTATCTCTGCCTTTTTTGAATTGCTAATTTTTGAGTTCCTTCGCAACTTCAATAAGCAAATCGCGTATATTTATATTTTGAGGACATACTTTCTCGCATTTACCGCATTTAATGCAGTCAAGAGGGCTTCCGTTATTTGTTGTTAAGCGCTTATATGTGCCAAACTCGTTAGTGTTAAACATCGCCTTTCTATTTAATGCCGAAAACAGCGAATGAATTTTAATGTTTTGCGGACATTCGCTTTCACAATAACCGCAAGCGGTGCAGCTTACACGGGTTTTTGCGCGAATTATTTTTGCAACTTCAAAAACTGCATCAAATTCAGCTTCATTTAACGGTTTAAAATCCTTCATAAAAAATAGATTATCACGCATTTGTTCTATATTGCTCATTCCTGACAAAACCATTTTTACATTACTAAAACTAGCTGCAAAACGTATCGCATAACTAGCGTTGCTTCCACTATTTAATCGATCGAGAACCATTTGAGCCTCACCTACCAGATTTACGAGATTCCCACCACGCACGGGCTCCATTACAATCACGGGTTTATTATGTTTCAAGCATACGTCATAACATAGTTTAGACTGCACTTTTTCATCATTGAAGTCGTAATAGTTGAATTGAAGCTGTACTAGTTCGATTTCAGGGTTTTCGTTTAAAATCTTATCAAGCACTTCAGCAGTATCATGAAACGAAATACCAAAATGTTTAATTTTCCCTTGCGATTTTAAGTCGTTTATTATTTTATAAGCGTTCGTTTCCTTGCATTTTTTATAGTTCTTTGTGTTTTGCGCATGAAGGAGATAAACATCAAAATAATCCAAGCCGCAGCATTTCAGTTGTTCTTCAAAAAGAGGAAGCACATCCTCTTCCTTTTCAAAGAGCCAAGCTGATAGTTTATTAGCAAAAACATAATCTTCTCTCGGATATTTATCAACAAGACAGGATTTTAATGCTGTTTCACTTTTCCCTGCTAAATAACCGTGAGCAGTATCAAAATAGTTAAAGCCTGCCGCCATATATTCATCTATCATTTCAGAAAATTGTCTCAAATCCACCTCGCCGTCCGGAAGCATCGGTAGACGCATACAGCCAAATCCGAAATTACCTTTAAATTTTTCAAACGAAGTCATAAATTCACCTCAGTATAATTATTTCAACTAATTTTTTCAAAAATAGGTTGTTGCAGACTTATGCAACAACCTAAAAATTAATCAATATCTTCCACAATTTTTGTTGGGGTTTGGTCCAAAATTTCCGGATGCAAAAGATATCTCTTCAAACGTTTGAATGCGGAAGCGTAATAATAACCGTCGCAAATACGCTCATCGGTTACAACCTTTAAAGTTACAAAGTGATGTCTTTCTCTCGTTCCGTCACGCTTAATTGCATCCGCTGTAAATATGCTTCCGTAAGAAATAAATAGCGGAAGCGTTCCAAAATCGTACAAGTGGTGATAAATTGCTGGAATACCCAACGACCCCATTGAGGTTATAATCATCGAGCCGTGAAATGGACTTACTTTGAGAAGAAATTTGGGCAGCCAACCATGATAGTCGAGAAATTTTAAAAAAGATATAGCTCCTCTGAATAAAAATCTTGGCAATCTCGTCAAAATTTTTGCAGTTGAATCAAAATCGGTATTGTTGGCGACTGCTTCTTTTGCGACCTTTTGGAATTTTTTGTAAACGTTGTAAATATCATCTCTTGGGTCGAATTCAACTTTTATACAAGTATCCGGTGACTCTAAAGAAAGTTCTTTTTTGATCGTCATTACGCACTCAATATTTTTCTTCGAAAAAATGCGTTGACCGGCAATATAACGGTTCAAGCCCGGCCTTTCTGTTAAAACACGAACATAAGCCGCTAAAATGACATGCAAAAGTGTCATGTCGGTGTAACCTTCTTGATGCTTGGCATCTAGGAATGTCTCGATATTAGTGATATCAATAACGTCCTCAAAGTGATTTTGCGAATCTGAGCGAGTTTTCATAATAAATGGCACTACATAGGACATAGGCGGTAGAGTCTTTATTCTTCGACCGTCACTCCTGTCGCCCCATTTCTTTTTTCTCTTAACGTATGCGGGGGTGTCATATGTAACGATTTCATCTTTGCTGATTTTATTTTCCATAATAGCATCCTCTGTTAAAGATTTAGACATCATATTTTAACACATTATTACTAATTAGTCAAGTTTTTTTTAAAAATTAAGACAAAAGCACCGCAAAAAGACCGAAATCCTTGTGCGGTGCTAAAATCAGCAGGTTAAATTTTCATATAAATTATTGTTGTTCACGAGATTTTGCTTCTGCGATAATTTTATCTGTCAAGGAAGCCGGAACTTCATCATATCTAACAAAATCAAAATCGAATCTGCCTCTTCCCTGTGTCAACGCACGAAGCGCTATAACGTAATCGCTCATTTCCGCGAATGGAACTTCTGCAAACACTTGTTGATTTCCGCTGCCGTCTTCAAGAGGCTCAATGCCCATAACTCTTCCGCGCCGTTTATTAAGATCGCCCATAACGTCACCAACGTAGTTTTCTGGAACTTTAACCACAAGAGAACCTACGGGTTCAAGAATTACGGGACAAGCCTTTGGCAAGCCGTCTCTGTATGCCAAAGCAGCGGCAAGTTTAAAGGAAATTTCGTTAGAGTCAACATCGTGATAAGAGCCATCATAAAGCTCGGCGGCAAGATTTACCACAGGATATCCAGCAAGAACGCCCTTTTGCATGCAGTCCCGAAGTCCTTGCTCTACCGCCGGGAAAAAGTTCTTTGGAACTGCTCCGCCGAATACGGACTCGGTAAACGTAAGACCTTCGTCCTCGCCGTGTGAAAACCTGATTTTAACGTGTCCATATTGGCCTGAACCACCCGATTGCTTCTTATGTTTACCTTCAACATCAACATTTTTCTTAATCGTCTCTCTATAAGCAAGCCTTGGTTTCGTAAGTTCAACAGATGCGCCAAAACGGCTCTTTAACTTATTTACAACGACATCCAGGTGAATATCTCCAAGTCCAGAAATTGTCAATTGTTTTGTCTCGGCGTTGTTTTCATATTTTATTGTCAAATCTTCTTCCGAAAGTCTTGACATACCGGTTGAAATCTTATCTTCATCCCCCTTGGCTTTAGGAGTTACTGCCATCGTCATATATGGTTTAGGATATTCAATTGGCTGATACTTAACAAATCCGGAAGCTGTAGTCAATGTGTCGTTTGTGTTGGTGTTAGCAAGCTTAGCTGTTACTGCAATATCACCACAAGCAAGCTCTTCAACATCAATTTGCTTTTTGCCACGCATAATAAAGATTTTGTTAAACTTCTCATTTTGGCCTGTGGTTGTGTTGCGCAAAACTGTATCCTTTTTCAAATTACCTTCCATAACTTTAAAGAATGACATCTTACCAACAAATGGGTCTGCCACGGTTTTAAATACAAAAACAGAAGTATTACCACCATCAACTACAATCTCGGCATCAGAAACGTTGCCATCTTCATCAACGAGCTTTTCTACCTTACGAGCGGTAGGTCTAGGGAAAGATTCTGCTATCGTATCAAGGAAAGTTTTAATTCCCCAGTTCTTTGTTGCAGAACCACAGAATACCGGAACGATATCTCCTGTAATGATGCCTTGATGTATTGCTTCAAGCGCTTCTTCTCTTGAAATAGGCTCTTCGTTGAAGAATTTATCCATCAGATCGTCACTTGTCTGTGCGATTGCTTCAAGAAGAATATTATGATATTCGTTACATACATCAACAAATTTCTCAGATATGTTGCTCTTGATAAATTCACCCGTAGACTTCTCGAACGTATAAACGCACATTTCAACCAAGTTGGCAAATCCTATTACTGTATCTCCATCAATAATTGGAATTTGAATAGGACACACATTGAGACCGTATTTCTCGCGAATTGCGCCAAAAACTTTATAAAAACGAGCTTCGCTATCATCAAATCTATTAATGAAGAATGCTTTTGGAATTCCAGCCTTAGTAGAAAGATCCCAAGCAAGTTCTGTACCAACCTCAATACCCGCTTTACCATCAACGACTATAATAGCAGCATCGGCCGCTCTAACACATTGTCTTACTTCAGCTTCGAAATCAAAGAAGCCGGGGGTATCAAGTACATTTATCTTTGTGCCATTCCAGATGATTGGAGCAGTTACTGCAGATATGGAATATCCCCTCTTGATCTCCTCGGGGTCGTAGTCACACACAGTATTTCCGTCCGCTATATTTCCGAGTCTGTCAGTAAGACGCGCAATATAGAGCATGGACTCTGCAAGTGAAGTTTTTCCGCCTCCACTATGTCCAAGCAAGGCGACGTTTCTAATACTTTTAGTAAATACTTTTTCCATGGTTTTTTCTCCTAAATTTTTAATTGCATGCTTTAATGCGTTGTTACCGCAACTAACATCAATTATAATTATACACCTTTTTTATT
>JAZUPQ010000056.1:0-6695 GCA_045605265.1 Eubacteriales bacterium
TTTTTGTCAAGTTTATTGAGTTGCATAACAGCAATACCTCCGTCTATATTAATATTATATTAATATAATTTTACCACATACAAGTTAATATTGCAATAGTTGTGTTTAATAATTTGTTAAATGTTAGAAAAAACCTTGAAAACTCAGACGAGTTTATGTATAATGTTATTTGTGGAATTTTATGAAATTAGTTCTATATAAGGAGTATAATAGAAACAAAATGCTTTTAATGTTACTATTGCAGTTGGTGCTGATTGGCTTGAACGCCATTTTTGCTTGCGCCGAAATCGCAGTAATTTCAATTAACGATGCAAAGCTTGAAAAAATGAGCAGCGAGGGAAACAAAAGCGCAGCTAAACTTTTAAAGCTCAAAGGAGAGCCCGCCCGCTTTCTTGCAACGATACAGGTTGCCATTACCCTTTCGGGATTTTTGGGAAGCGCGTTTGCCGCAGATAACTTCTCCGAGCCTCTCGTAGATTTAATTCTCAAAACGGGAATTCCGATTTCAAAAGCAACCCTGGACACTATCGCGGTTATCGTTATTACTTTAATTCTCTCATACCTGACGCTCGTTCTCGGTGAGCTCGTGCCTAAAAGACTCGCCATGCGCAACTCGGAAAAGCTCGCGCTCAAAATGGCCGGAATGGTATACGCAATTTCCAAAATCTTTAAGCCGCTAGTTTCACTTCTTACCGTATCGACAAACGGCGTTCTCCGCCTTTTCGGAGTAAATCCCAACGAAGAAGAAAGAGACGAGGCGAGTGAAGAAGATATCAGAATTATGATAGATGCAAGCAGTAAGGCCGGCGAAATTGAAGACGAGGAAAGAGAGCTTATCGACAACGTTTTCAACTTCAACGACATCAACGTAGGAGAAATTTCCACTCACCGCAAAAAGATGAGCGTTGTTTGGAGTGATGAAACTCTCGAAGAATGGGATAAAACTATCAGAGAGGGAGATTTCAATTACTACCCGATTTGCGAAGAAAACTTAGATAACGTATCCGGTATACTTAATGTAAAAGAATATTACAAAATCAAAAATCCCACTATGGACGAAGTGAGAGAAAAGGCGGTAGAGAAACCGTATTTCATTCCCGCAAAGGCCAAGGCGGACGCCGTTTTTAAAGATTTAAAACAAAAAGACTGTCCTCTTGCCGTGGTCGTCGATGAATTCGGCGGAGTCGTTGGTATTATAACCGTACAGGACTTGGTAGAGGAGCTCGTCGGCACCATGGGTGAAGGCGAAGACGAGCAAAAACAAGAAAGCAACTAAATTGAAAGAAAAAGGCAAAGTTGAGTTATATCTCTTCTTTGTCTTTTTTTATTGTTTTTGAGTTTTAGGATAAAATCACCCCGCTCTGCCGCCCCGAAATTTAGGTTTTTCCGAAAAAGCAGGTGAGATTTTTGAAAATTATTTTCATTTTAAGCAATATTGAATTTTTTTCTCATTTTCGCAACAAATTTTCACTTTTTCACCGATTTTATCCAAAAAGTGAAAATTATTTTCATTTTGTTTTCGCTTAAAACATCAAAAAAATCACGGAATTTTATGAAAGATAAAGAAATTATTTAATTTTTTTCCAAAATCCTATTGACATTTTGATATTTTAATGATAAAATCGGAATTGTGAAAATGTTTTTCACTTAATTTGAAAATTTATTTCACTTTTTTCGGTTTTTGATGAAAAACGTGATAAAATTTGAAAATTATTTTCATTCTGTCAAGAAAGGAGGCAAACGTTTGAACAGAACGCTTTTACAAGCGCAACTGCTATATAACGACATGGGACGTTCCGAGAAGAAAGTGGCCGACTGGCTGTTTTCACATTCGGGAGAAGTTCTACCCTACTCGATTTCTGACCTTGCCTCCAAGTGTGATAGCAGCGAGGCAACGATAGTAAGATTTTCAAAGAGGCTCGGTTACGCGGGTTATCAGGATTTGAAAATCGTACTCGCCAGAGAATCCGAGAAAAAAGTAATTACGCCCACAATTACAGAGAGGGATAATTGCTACGAAATTTTCGAAAAGGTTTGCAACGACGCCTATATGTCTTTGGAGAGAACCAAAAAATCCCTCTCTCCGGATTCTATGACGAAGGCGGCAAAGGCCATTTCGCTGGCGGGCAGAGTAGTCCTTATCGGACTTGGCTCATCTGCAGCAGTGGCAGAGGATGCAAGCAACAAATTCCTGCGGGCCGGATGTAACAGCGCGGCTTACTCCGACACACATATGCAGGCCATAGCGGTTTCGCAACTTCACAAGGGAGACGTCGTAATAGGTATCTCCCAATCGGGAACGAGCCGTGATATTGTGGATTGCTTGAAAATGGCGAGAGCCCACGGCGCGACAGCCATTTCAATCACCTCAAAGGAGCGTTCCCCAATCACAAGGCAGAGCGATATTTTCCTTATCACCGACACCGAGGAAACACGCCACAGCGCGCTGGGATTAAATTCCCACCTTGCGAGACTTGTAGTTATAGACGCGCTATGCTACAAGATAGTATATGAAAACTCAATTCGCGCCTTTAATATCGGTGAGACCGAGCACGAATTGGCAAGCAAGCGCGTAAATGATTAAGACAAAATTTTTAAAAAATACATTGCGAAAGGAAACAAAAAATGAAATCACCATTCGAAATCAAAAAGGAAATCTGTGAAGTAGGTCACAAGCTTTACAACCACGGTTTCGTTGCAGCGAACGACGGTAATATCTCCGTCAAAGTGAACGACCACGAGTACTACTGTACCCCAACAGGCGTTTCAAAAGGTTCTCTCACGCCCGATATGATTATTAAGGTAGACGAGAACGGCAACAAGCTTGAAGGAAAGCTCAATCCCTCATCGGAAATCAAAATGCACATGCGAGTTTACAAGGAGCGTCCCGACGTTAACGCAGTAGTTCACGCGCACCCTCCAATCGCTACCGCATTTACGGTTGCGGGAATCGAGCTTGACCAATACATTCTTCCCGAAGCAGTACTTACAATCGGAGAAGTTCCAACCTGCGCTTACGGTACTCCGTCTACTATGGAAATTCCCGACTCTCTTGAACCTTACATCCAAAACCACGACGCGTTTCTTCTTGAAAACCACGGCGCGCTCACAGTAGGCAACACGCTTACGAAGGCTCTCTTCGTTATGGAAGAGGTTGAGTTCAACGCTAAAATTTGCAAATACGCTATGGAGCTTGGAGCAGTTCACGAAATCCCCGGACATCAGCTCGTAAAGCTTATGGAGCTCCGCAAAAAGATGAACCTTCCCGGCCGTCACCCCGGTATCGACCTCGGCGAAGAGAAGAAGGAAGAAGCCTGCTCCGATGCTCTCGTAGCAGAAATCACGCGCAAGGTTCTCAACGCGCTCGGTAAATAAGAAAGGCGTTTAAGATGGCTATTAAATGGACCGATGCTCAAATAGAAGAGGTCGTTTCCAGCGTAATCAAAAGTCTCAAATCAAATTCCGAAAAGAGCAGTTCAGATTGCAATTACTCACCTGAGGAATATTGCGGTAGAAAATTCATAGGCGTTTTCGCTGATATGAACGATGCTATCGCTGCTGCTGAGAGAGGCTACAAGGCTGTACGAGCGATGACTCTTGTTGAGCGCGAAAAAGTTATTGGAAAAATCCGCGAGCTCTGTCGTGAAGAAGCGCACATAATGGCGAAGATAGGAGTTAGCGAAACAAAAATGGGCAGAGTTGACCACAAAACAGCAAAGCACTTGCTCGTGGCTGACAAAACGCCCGGAACATCGGACATCGTTTCCAGTGTAAAAACAGGCGACCTCGGTCTTACTCTTACCGAAATGGCGCCGTTCGGCGTTGTTGGAAGCATAACTCCCAGCACAAACCCCTCGGAAACGGTTATATGTAACAGTATCGGTATGATTGCCGCAGGAAACGGAGTTGTTTTCAATCCCCACCCGGGAGCAATTTCCACCTCTAACTACGCAATCGACCTCGTAAACCGCGCATCAAAGCTCGCGGGCGGCCCGGAGGTGCTTGTTGCTTCCGTAATTAAGCCCACTCTTGAAAGTGCAGACACAATGTATAAGCATCCCTCAATCAAGCTTTTGGTTTGTACGGGCGGCCCGGGAGTTGTAAAAAGCGTGCTTTCAAGCGGCAAAAAAGCTATTGGAGCAGGCGCGGGCAATCCCCCCGTTATCGTGGACGACACCGCGGATATAAAGAAGGCGGGCAAGGATATTATTGACGGCTGTACCTTTGACAATAACCTTCCCTGTATCGCGGAAAAGGAGGTCTTCGCCTTCTCAAATATTGCAGACCAGCTTATACATGAGATGCTCCAAAACGGCGCTTATCTCATAAATGCAGAGCAGGCTGCCCGTCTTGCAGAGATTGTTCTCGTTGACGTCAAAAACAAGCAAGGTATCACAAAGAAAACCGTTTGCCGCAACTGCGTAGGCAGAGATGCAAAGGTCTTGCTCGAAAAAATAGGCATTCAGGTAGGCGACGAGGTAAGATGCATTATTGCAGAGACCGACTTCAATCACCCATTCGTTCAACACGAGCTTATGATGCCAATTCTTCCCATCGTCAGAGTTGACAATATAGACGAGGCTATTGAACTTGCTGTTAAGGCAGAACACGGAAACCGTCACACAGCGCATATGCACTCAAAGAATATTGACAACCTCACAAGATTTGCGAGAGCTGTAGAGACAACGATTTTTGTAAAGAACGCTCCCTCTTACGCAGGTATTGGATTCGGCGGCGAAGGACACACAACCTTCACTATCGCAGGACCTACCGGCGAGGGTATCACCAGCGCGAGAAGCTTTACAAGACTCAGACGCTGCGTAATGGCAGACAATTTCAGAATTATATAATCAATTAGAATATTTTAAGGAAGGAAATCGAAAATGGATATTTCAAAAAATCAGGTCGAGAGTATTGTAAGAAAAATTCTCGGCGAGATGGTTCCCTCATCTTCCTGCCGCGCTATTCCAAAAACTGCTAAGGTTGCTATGCTCACGGGCACGAAGAAAATCGAGGTCAAGGAATTCCCTATCCCCGAACTTCAAGACGATGATATTCTTGTAAAGGTCGAGGGTTGCGGCGTTTGCGGCACGGACGTTCACGAATGGAAGGGCGACCCGTTTGGACTCATTCCTGTTACTCTCGGTCACGAGGGCACAGGCGAGATTATCGCTCTCGGCAAGAACGTCAAGTTCGACACCGCGGGAAATCCTATTAAGGTAGGCGACAAAATCGTTACCAGTGTTATCAGCTGCGGAGAATGTCAAATTTGCAGAAATCACCCTGCAAATACCAATCTTTGCGACAAGCAGGGCGTATTCGGTTTGATCGCCCACAACGACAGTCAACCTCTCACAGGTTGGTTCTCAACCCACCTTCTCATCAGAGGAAAAGGCGCTACTTATTTCGTAGTTAACGACCTTGACCTTCAAGAGAGAATGCTCCTCGAGCTTGCGTGTGTTTGCGTACACGCCCTCAAAAGAGCAAACGGCACAGGTCTTATCAATTTCAACTCCAAGGTTTTGGTTCAAGGTCTTGGCCCTGTCGGTCTCGTTATGATAAGCGTTCTTCGCGCGGCAGGTATCAACCATATCATTGCCGTGGACGGAACTGAAAAGCGTCTCGATATGGCTAAAAAGCTCGGCGCTAAGACAATCATCAACTTTAAAGAGCAAAAAACTCTTGAAGAAAGAGTTGCCAGCGTTAAGAGAGTTACATCCGGTATCGGCGCAGACTTCGCCTTCCAATGTACCGGCGCGCCAATGGCTGCTCACGATATTTACGAGTACATTCGCCGCGGCGGCGGAATGTGCGAAATGGGATTCTTTGTAAACAACGGAGAATACAACATCAACCCGCACTTTACAATGTGTAACAAAGAAATCAACCTTGTAGGTTCTTGGGATTACAGCGCTGACGACTACCCAACAACAATGGCATTCCTCCGTCAGGCAAGAGAGATGAACATTCCGATTAAGGAGCTCATCACTCACACCTTCCCTCTCGACAAGCTCAACGAGGCAATGGAAGTAAACGTTTCGCAGCAAGGAATTAAAATCTGCTACGTAGCCGATTGATTTTGAGGAAACGCTATGGCTCTCGGTATGATGGAAGTCTACGGTTTCAGCACCTCGATAGTCGTGGCAGACGCTATGGCAAAAGCGGCAAACGTTGAGATTGTAGCGATAGATAAAAACAAACCCGCAGGAGGAGACAGCGCGCAAGTACCTCTTGTTATGGCTATCAAAATCGAAGGCTCGGTAGGGGCAGTCGAGGCGGCTATGAACGCGGGAAAAGCAGAGGCGGAAAAACGCGGTCTTTACATAACCCAAAAGATAATCGCAAGACAGAGCGAGGACATCGAATGGTTTGCAAGACTTGACGCCACAGGCAGAGATAAATTAAAAAAACAAACAAAATAAAAACAAAACAAAAGGAGAACACACAAAATGAAAGAAGCACTCGGAATGGTAGAAACCAGAGGACTCGTTGCTGCAATCGAAGCAGCAGATGCTATGGTAAAGGCGGCTAACGTCGTTCTTGTAGGTAGCGAAAAAATCGGTAGCGGACTTGTAAGCGTTATGGTTCGCGGAGACGTTGGAGCAGTTAAGGCAGCCGTTGAAGCAGGTAGCGCAGCAGCTACTTCTCTTGGCGAAGTTATCGCTACTCACGTAATCCCAAGACCTCACGCAGAC
>JAZUPQ010000057.1:0-28971 GCA_045605265.1 Eubacteriales bacterium
CCGTGGGGAAAGTTTTTCCCCACTTTTTATATTTCCACTTGCAATTTTGAAAATAAAAGTATATAATATTATTTGTCAAATTATAACTGTTTTAAGAGGTACTTACAATGGAAAGAACTTATTTGAAAGACGTTGCCCCCGGCAGATGCAGGGTACAAGGCTTTGTGGAGAACTTCCGCAACAAAAAAACTATGGCGTTCATAGTAGTTAAAGATATTACGGGCAAGCTTCAAGTGACCGTTGAAAAGGAAAAACACCCTGAAATGGCGGAAATGCTTGACAGGCTCACACCCCACTCGGTCGTTACCTTTGAGGGCGAGGTGGTTGCCAGCGAATACGTGAAAATGGGCGGTAAGGAAATGTACCCCGACTTAATGCGTATAGAGTCCTTGGCAGAGGCTCTTCCGATCAAGGACGACTCGGATATCGACTGCAAGATGGATTACAGATGGATTGATTTGCGCCGCGACTCAAACCGCCTTATGCTCAGACTTCAAACCACACTCACGGCCGCTATGCGCGAATTTCTTTTGGAAAGAAACTTCGTAGAAATTCATACGCCCAAGCTCATCGCCGCTGCAAGCGAATCGGGCTCCGACGTGTTCGAGGTGAAATATTTCGATACCAAGGCGTATCTTGCGCAGTCTCCACAATTCTATAAGCAGATGGCTATGGCCTCGGGACTTGAAAGAATTTTTGAGACGGGCCCCGTTTTCAGAGCCGAGAAATCCTATACGAATAAGCACGCCACCGAGTTCACGGGCTTCGACCTTGAATTTTCCTACGTTGAGTCCTGCGAGGATGTAATGAAAATGGAGGAGGAGCTTCTTGCCTACGCTATCGGAAAGGTGAAAGAGGCTCACGGAGCGGAGCTTGCGGAATTTTGCGGCGAGGAGCTTGTCGTTCCGACTCTCCCATTCCCCAGAATGAAGCTTTCCGACGTTTACGCAGAGCTTGAAGAGAGATACGGCTATACCGTTCCAAACGAGCTTAAAGGCGACCTCACCACCGAGGCGGAGAGAATGACAAAGCAGCTCTGCAAGGATAAGTACGGCCACGAATTTCTGTTTATCACCGACTACGACGCCAAGGAAAGAGCCTTCTATCATATGCGTGACGAGAGAGGCGTTCCAAAGGGCTACGACCTTATTTGGAGAGGCGTTGAAATCACCACGGGCGCTCAAAGAGAGCATAGATACGACGTGCTGAAAGCACAAGCGGAAGAGAAGGGACTTGCAGAGGATGTTAAGTTTTACCTTGAATTTTTCAAGTACGGCTGTCCCCCTCACGGCGGCTTCGGCCTCGGCATCGACCGCCTTACGATGCTCTTCCTCGGCCTCTCGATAAAAGAGGTACAGTTCCTCTTCCGCGGGCCTAACAGACTCACGCCGTAAATCTGCCTAAATCGGTATAAATCAAAGAAAATCGGAGAAAAACATCAATGAAAATAGCACTTATAAACGAAAACAGCCAGGCGGCTAAAAACGAACTCATCTGTTCCACCCTCAAAAAAGTAGCAGAGCCGCTGGGACACGAGGTATATAATTACGGTATGTACAGCGCGGAGGATAAGGAGCAGCTGACCTACGTTCAAATCGGTATCCTATCCGCGATTCTCTTAAACAGCGGCGCTTGCGATTTGGTAATCACGGGCTGCGGAACGGGCGAAGGCGCGATGCTCGCCTGCAACTCCTTCCCGGGCGTTCTCTGCGGTCACGTCGTAGACCCCACGGATGCATACCAATTCACACAGGTGAATAACGGCAACGCTATCGCCCTTCCTTTCGCAAAGGGTTGGGGCTGGGGCTGCGAGCTTAATCTTCAATATGTTTTTGAAAAGCTTTTCGTGAGCGAGTGGGGGCTCGGATACCCACGAGAGAGAGCAGTTCCCGAGCAAAGAAACAAGAAAATTTTAGACGAAGTAAAAAAGGTTACCCACAGAGATATGCTCTATATTCTCGACAATCTTGACAGAGAGCTTCTCCTCGGCGCGATTGCAGGGCCTAAATTCAAGGAATACTTCTTTGCAAACTGCAAGGACGGGAAGATAGCCGCTAAAATCAAGGAAATAATCGGATAAATGGAAATAGCATTACAACTCATATACAGCGTTGGGCTTCTGTTTTTAATGATGATTCCGGGAATTATCTTAAAGAAGTTCAATCTTGTGGGGGATGGCTTTGGAAAGGGGCTTTCCAACCTTGTTCTCTATATAGCGCAGCCCGCATTGGTATTTTCCGCATACATCAGAGATTTTGACAGAGAAATCTTCAAAACCGCCGTATTGGTTCTGATTTTTTCGGCCCTCGCGCACGGATTTTTTGCGGCGGTGGCATTTATGTGTTTTAGAAAAAACACCGAAAATACCAAACGCATCTTGCGTTTTGCTCTGATTTTTTCCAACGCCGCATATATGGGTATGCCGCTTTTGGAATCGGCGCTTGGGAAAGACACGGTTATCTACGCCTCGATTTATAATATCACCTTCAATCTTTTCATCTGGTCGCTGGGCGTACGGATTTGTCAGGGCGAAAAGGGAGAGCCGGTAAGCAAAAATATAATGAAGGCGATAGTCCACCCCGTGACGATAGCGGCGGCGCTCGGCATAATCGTTTTTGTCCTGCCTATCAACTCCTACCTTCCCGAAATCGTCGTAAACGGCGTCACAATGCTGAAAAATCTCGTTGCTCCGCTTTCGATGATAGTGATAGGACTCCGCCTTGCCGAGATAGACCTTCCATCTCTGAAACAGACCTTCTTTGATAAATCACTCTATCTTTACTTAGCGCTTCGGCATTTTCTCTTGCCCGTTGCGGTTTTTGGAGCGATGAAAGGGTTGAATTTGATTTTGCCTATTGGAGACACTGCCATTACGGTTATGCTTATTCTCTCATCAACTCCTGCGGCAACCGCCACGACGATGTTTGCCGAGAAGTATAACTGCGACCCCGCATACGCCAGCAGAATAGTGACGGTATCCACCCTGTTTTCAATTGTAAGTATGCCGCTTGTAATATTGTTAACCGCGTTATGAAAGGTTAAAAATGGAAATAAAAGTTGTCAAAAAGCGATATAAAGAGCAAAAACACGATAAAAAAAGCAAATATAAACAAATAAAGAAAAAAGCGAAATTTGAATACAAAAGCGCCTTGAAAGTGTTGAAGGAGGAGCGAGAAAACGAGGTTATCGACCTCTATCAAAAAGCGGGAAAACCGCTTCCGCAAAATCCCCCGAAGCGCTCTGTGCTTGAAGAGGTCGGCAACGCCGTAACTCACGGCGCGGGCGCTGTGTTCGCCGTTTTCGCCTTTGTCCTTATGCTTTTAAATTCGGACACAGGCCTCGAAATTTTAGGAGCGGTCATATACTTTTTCGGAATGTTCGTTATGTTCACGATGAGTACGCTCTACCACTCGTTTAAGCACGGCGGAGTGACTAAAAGAATTTTCAGGCGCTTTGATTATTCTTCTATCTATTTATTAATAGGCGCAACCTTCGCTCCGATTTTGCTCTGCTTTCAGGGCGGGGTGTTCGGCATAGTCTTTTTTATAATACAATGGGCCATCATCTCGGCGGGAATTTCTCTTGTCGGCGTGTTCGGGCCGTCAAGGCTCCGCTTTATCCACATTCCGATGTATGTGGTTTTAGGCTGGTCGGGACTTATGCTGCTGCCAAAAATGATAAGCGAGGCTCCGCATTTCGCCTTCTGGATTTTAGGCGGCGGCATAGTCTATTCTCTGGGTTTAATCCCCTTTGCGATGAAGGCGAAGGTCTCTCATTTTATCTGGCACTTTTTCGTTTTGGCGGGCGCTGTAATCCAGTGGGTAGGAACCTTCTTATATATCTATTTGTAGTTCAAAGGAGAAAAAATGGAAAAGTATATGGACTTTATGATGAAGATTTTGTACCTTTTGGAAAATCTTCGTTGCTCGGTATTGGATTTCTTCTTTTTGACTGTGACTACGCTCGGCGAGGAAACCGTTTTTCTCGTCGTATCAATCATGGTCTTTTGGTGCGTAGATAAACGCCGCGGCTACTACGTGCTTATCACGGGACTTGTCGGAACGGCTGCAAATCAGGGTTTGAAGCTGATGTGCAAAATTCCTCGTCCTTGGGTATACGACCCGAATTTTCAAGCGGTTGGCGGCTCGGTAGAAGCCGCCACGGGCTACTCGTTTCCCTCCGGACATACCCAGAACGTCACGGGAACCTTCGGCTGTATCGCAAAAAGCTCAAAACATAAGGCAATCCGAATAGCCTGCTTTGTAATTATCGGCCTCGTAGCCTTTTCCCGTATGTATCTCGGCGTACACACCTTGGCTGATGTGCTCGTCTCTCTGGCGATAGGCTTTGCTCTCGTTTTTCTTCTTTACCCGATGTTCAAAAGCGAAGAGAGCTTTGAAAAATTTATGCCATACATAGCCGTTGCTTCAACCGTTATTTCACTTGGGCTCTTGATTTATGTTTTCACCCTTGACAGAACCTCGCTGGACGCGGAAAATCTGCATAGCGGAATGAAAAATGCCTCGACGCTTTTCGGCTGTACGTTAGGACTTATCCCGGTGTATTTCCTCGACAAGAGATTCACGAACTTCAAAACCGACGGCAAATGGTACTCTCAAATCATCAAGCTCGTGCTTGGACTTGCGGGAGTCTTGGCAATCAAGGCGGGACTTTCAAGCCCGCTCGCAGCCCTGTTCGGTAATGAATTTATAGCTCGCGGAGTCAGATATTTTCTGATAGTCGTATTCGCGGGACTGGTTTGGCCCTTGACCTTTAATTTCTTTTCAAAATTGAGAATAAAGGCGTTGGACAGCTTCTCCGAAAGGCTCAAAGCGAAATTTGCAAAATAGAATGAATTTACAAAAAAGCGTGTGGCGTTAGAGCGGCACTCTGAAAGACAGTTTTCAAAAAATACGGTATATCTCGAAAAAGGTATGCCGTATTTTGTATTTGTGGACACAGAAGCAGTGCTTGCCAAGGAAAATTGACAAGTTATAGATGAACGTAAAAAAGCCTCCCTTGTGTAAAGGGAGGCTTTTTTCACCTCCCGGAAGGTAATTTCTATAAATTTCACAAAATATATTTACAAATCGCAAAAATTGTGATATAATAGTCATGCCAAACAAATTTAATAATAGAATTAGCGGTATCTTTTTCTTTATGGGATAATTATACCTTTTTTCGCCATAATCATTTTTAGAATTTGGTAAAAGCGCAAATTCCGAATAGTGATTATGGTAGAGATACTCTAATTCTATTAAATTTGTTTGGCGACAATCGGAGTTGGCGTTTTTCAGGGCGTTAACTACGGTTGACGCTCTTTTTATTTTTATATTTTATTTATCTTTAGGAGGAAAAGAAAATGAAGAAAATTTTAGCCGTCATCTCTCTGTTGCTGATAATGTGTTTACTCTTCACCTCTTGTGGTGGATCAACGAACAATGAATCTGAATTTTTCGATCTTGTGTCAGATACGCAAGCACTTTTGGACGAGTATGCAGACGATATTTATTCATGCTGGTATGATTACATATATGAAGATGAATATTCGAGTGTAGATAGTGCAATTCTATCAGCAATGATTACGAACGCAGATAACATAGATATTATAGAAGCAAACAATGAGCAAATCAAAGAATTATATAAAAAAGCCAAAGACGGCAAGCTTGAATCCGAAGTCAAGGACGTAATGCGAGCATACAATGATTACTATGCTTTTGTTATGGAGGTAAGCGGATCATTTAATTCGTTCTCAGCAAGCAAGGAAACATTAAAAAAAGAACTTTCAAGTGCACTGAAAAATTTGGAATTTGAATTGGATTAAAATATCCTGACGCAAACCGATGAAACAATATTTCATCCGCTTTTGGTTTTGCTTCAAATCAGTGCTTATTAAAAAAGGGCAGAGAATTTTGTAACATTCTCTGTCCTTTTCCTGTCGGTAGGTTGCGTATTCTATTGAAAACTGTCCTTAAGAGCACGCACCATTTCACACGCTTTTTTTGATTAAAACTTTACACGGGGCGGCACTAATTGGTATTTTGAGGCTTTTTTGACGACAAAAGAAGAAAAAACCCTTTACTTTTTTAAAAATCTGTGATATAATACTAAAATAAATATTTATTTTGGATTGGAATTCTTTTATGAAATGCCCTGCGTGTAATTTTACAGACTCCCGCGTTCTTGACTCGCGCCCCGCGCAAGACGGGGGCAGTATACGCCGCCGCCGCGAATGTCCCTCCTGCGGTAAGCGTTTTACTACATACGAAGTTATTGATACAGTTCCTATCTCGGTAGTTAAGAGGAACGGGGAAAGAGAGTTTTTCGATAAGCACAAGCTCGAATTGGGGATAGCCAGGGCTTGTCAGAAGCGTCCTGTGGACGCCGCCGCCGTCGCTTCTGCGATTGAGGCCGAGCTGCAAAACGCTATCGTCAACGAAATCACCTCAACGCAAATCGGCGAATTGGTGCTTGACTATCTGCGTGAAATGGACGTAGTCTCCTATATCCGCTTCGCTTCTGTTTACAGGGAATTTCAGGATATGGATTCCTTCGTTGCTGAAATCCGCAAGCTCTCAAAACGCAACAGACGGAAAAAGACGAGCGAAAACGAGGTGGGAAAAAATGATTAAAAGTATGACTGCTTTTGGCAGAGCAAAATCGCTTGGCGAGGATAAGGATATAACCGTTGAAATCAAAAGCGTGAATTCCCGTTTTTTTGACTGCAACGTCAAAATTCCGAGGGCTTATTCCTTTATGGAGGAGCGAATCAAGGCATACGTTCAGAAAAACGCCGTCTCACGCGCTAAGGTAGATGTCTACGTCAGTCTGGACGTTCACACAGGCGGAGCAGGCAACGTGTCGCTTGACCTCGGCTTTGCCGAGAGCTATATATCCGCATTGAAGGAGCTACGCGACAAATTCGAACTCAAAGACGATATAAGCGTAATGAGCGTGGCGAGAAATTCCGACGTTTTCGTTTATGCAAAGGACGAGGAGGATATGGAGAGCGAGTGGGCGAGATTTTCCGCTGTGCTCGATGAAGCTATCAAGGGATATAACGCTATGCGAACCGCAGAGGGCGAGAAGGCCGAAAAGGACATAAAAGCAAAAATCGAGCTCGTCAGCTCTTATGCCGACGAGGTGGAGAAAATTTCTCAGAGCGATACCGTGGGTTACAGAGATAAGCTCGAAAGCAGGCTGAGAGCAATCCTCGCCGACAACTCTTTGCAAATTGACGAGAACCGCATACTCACCGAGTGCGCGATATGGGCGGATAAAATTGCCATAGACGAGGAGCTTGTGAGGCTTCGCTCTCACTTTGGCGCCTTTCGCGACATCTGCGCTCTGAAAGAGCCGTCGGGAAGAAAGCTCGATTTTCTTATGCAGGAATTGAACCGCGAGACGAACACCATCGGCTCGAAATGCAATAACGCCTCTATCGCCAAAATCGTAGTGAATATGAAAGGCGAGCTTGAAAAAATACGCGAGCAAGTACAGAATATAGAGTAGGTGGCAGATATGAAATTCATAAACGTTGGCTTTGGAAATATGGTAAACGCAGGCAGAATAGTGGCAATCGCCTCTCCCGACGGCGCTCCGATCAAAAGGCTGGTAATCGATGCGAAAGCAGATAATCGCGTGATTGACGTGTCCTGCGGCAGACGCACGAGAGCGGTCATAATCACCGACTCCGAGCACGTAATTCTCTCGGCAATTGCCGCTGAGACAATCACTAACCGTCTTGCAACGGATTCAAGCTGGCAGGACGATGACGAGGAATAATTTCAGATAATAATTTTATAAGGAGATACAAAAAATGATTCATCCAACAGTCGAACAGCTCTCAAAGGGCGAGTTTAACCGCTACGAGCTTGTAGTAGGAGTTGCAAAATGCGCCCGCATTGTAACCGACGAATACGTAGAGCTTAAAAACAAGGCTCAAAAATTGGTTGACGATCACCAGACAGACAAGAGCGTAGGAGCTCTTATTCCCGCTGAGTACAAGGACCAAAAGGCAGTTAAGATTGCCGTTGCCCGTCTCAACGAGGGCAGATACAGAATGGTAAAACCTAAGTAAAATTCACTAAAAAAACAAGGGAGGTGTGATGCGGAGTGTATTGTGAAATTTATCTTTTGGATGCGCCGTATCACATTGATAAGGCTTTTGACTATGCTCTCGATTTGCCCTTGACGGCGGGGAGCATAGTAAAAGTGCCTTTTGGAAAGTCGAATAATCTAAGGCTCGGCGTTATTACCAAGGTCAAGGAAAGCTCTGAGGGAAGCGAACTTAAAGCGGTTCACTCCTCTATGAGCGAAAGATATTTTCTTGATGATGAAATGCTCGGGCTTTGTTTCTTTTTGAAGGAGCATACCCTGTGCACCTTCGGCGAGGCGGTGAGGTGTATTTTGCCCCCCGGCGCGTTAAAGGAGCACGAAAATATAAGATACGACAGAACGGTGAGCCTCGCGGTAAATACTGACCGGGCAAAGGAAATTCTCACTCAAAGGGGAAGAGAGGGGATAAGAAGCGAGGGGCAGAGAATACTTCTTGAATTTTTAATTCAAAACGGCTCTCTCGACTGCGAGCTTGCCTCCCAAATGGCAGGCGTAAGCCCGGCTAATATAAAGGCGCTTTGCGAAAAGGGAATTGCAAAAATTTCTATGAGAGAGTCCTTGCGCAATCCCTATTCCGTCTACGCTAAGGAGAGGGATACGAGCGAAATTCTGCTCACACGCGCCCAGAGCCAAGCCTATGAGGCTATCGAGGAATGCTACCTTGATGACAAGCCGAGAGCTGCGCTCCTCTACGGAGTTACGGGAAGCGGAAAGACGAAGGTTATAATCAAGGCGATTGACAGAACCTTGCAGGATGGCAAGAGCGTCATTATGATGGTTCCCGAAATATCCCTCACCCCGCAGACCGTAAGTATATTTTGTAAAAGATACGGCGAGAGGGTTGCGGTGATACATTCAAGCCTTTCGCAAGGCGAGAGACTCGACGCGTACAGACGCATAAAACGGGGCGAGGTAGATTTGGTAATAGGAACGAGGAGCGCGGTTTTCGCCCCCTTGCAAAACCTCGGAATGATTGTAATTGACGAGGAGCACGAGCATACCTATAAGACCGAGAGCGACCCGAAATATCACGCGCGGGAAGTGAGCGCGTACAGGTGCGGAAAAAATAACGCCCTTATGCTTTTAGCCTCGGCTACCCCTTCTCTTGAAAGCTTTTACAAGGCGAAAAACAATGTTTATACTCTCGTTCCGATAATGGAAAGATACGGCGGATTTTCGCTTCCTCAGGCGGTTATCGTTGATATGAGAGAGGAAATCAGGCTGGGCAACGCCACGCCAATAAGCGACCGCCTATTAACATCGCTTACCTCCGTATGCGAAAACGGGGAGCAGGCAATTCTTTTCCTTAACAGACGCGGCTTTAACAGTCACATAAACTGTAAGGATTGCGGAGAGGTAATCACCTGTCCGCGCTGCTCGGTTTCTCTTACCTACCACACCTCGAAAAAAGGCGGAAAGCTCCTCTGCCACCTCTGCGGCTACACAGCACCCGTCCCCAATACCTGCCCCGCCTGTAACGGAAAGAGCCTGTCATTTTTAGGCTTCGGAACGCAAAAGGTAGAGGGAACGCTCGGCGAGTACATTCCCGAGGTGAAGGTAATGCGAATGGACGCCGACAACGTAAGCGGTAAAATGGCTTACGACAAAATGCTCGACGATTTCAGGGCGGAAAAGGCGGATATTCTTCTCGGTACGCAAATGGTTGCCAAGGGACACGATTTTCCAAAGGTAACTCTGGTCGGCGTGGTATTGGCGGATACCTCGCTCTATGTCAGCGACTTCCGCGCCGCAGAACGCACCTTCTCACTCTTAACGCAGGTTATAGGAAGGGCGGGACGCGCCAGCGATAACGGTACGGCCATTATACAGACCTACTCCCCCACAAACGAGATAATAAGGCTCGCCTGTCTGCAAGACTACGACAGGTTTTACGAGGGAGAAATCGCTCTGCGCCGAGAGCTTCAATACCCACCCTTCTGCGATATGGTTTCCCTGACCTTAACCGGAGAGAGTGAGAGGGAGCTGTTCAGGGCGAGCAAGGAGCTGTCGGACAAAATCCTGAAAAAGATACGGGAAAGCTATGGAAAATATCCCTTTATAGTCTTTGGGCCTTTCGAGGCGCAGGTCTATAAGGTTAATGAAAAATACAGAATGAAGATGATAGTCAAATGTAAGCTGACAAGGGAAACGAGAGTCCTCTTTCACGAGTTGCTTTGCGAGTTTTCGCTTGATAAGAAGGTGAGCCTCGCCGTAGACCTCAATCCGCTTAATATTTGACAGAAAAGGAGATACTATGGCTATAAGAAAAATTGTACAGTTCGGCGACGATACACTCCGTAAGGTGTGCCGTCCGGTTGAAGAAATAACACCGCAGATAATCACTCTGCTTGACGATATGATTGACACAATGAGAAAGGCTAACGGCTGCGGTCTTGCAGCCCCCCAGGTCGGAATACTCCGCAGAATTGCCGTAATTGAGGTGGAGGAGGGCAAGGTTTACGAGCTTATCAACCCCAAAATCGTAGCCTTTGCAGGCGAGCAGAGAGAGAACGAGGGCTGCCTCTCCAACCCCGGAAAATACGGAATTACAAAAAGACCGAAGGCGGTCACCGTCCGCGCCCTGAACAGAAAGGGCGAGGAGTACGAGCTCTCCGGTCAGGACCTTCTTGCAAGGGCGATCTGCCACGAGTGCGACCACCTGGACGGCAAGCTTTATACCGACGTTCAAATAAGGGAATTAGAGGACTAGGGAATATGAAAATACTCTTTATGGGAACGCCCGAAATCGCCGCGACGGTCCTTGAAGCGCTCATCTCTCAAAAGAGGGATATTTGTGCCGTAATCACCCGCGAGGACAAGCCGAGAGGGCGCGGAAATCAGATGACACCCACCCCCGTGCGTGTTTTAGCCGAAAAAAACGGAATAGCCTCTTATACGCCGAAAACCCTTAAAGACGAGGAATTTCAGAGCCTTTTGCAGAAATTGAACCCCGATATCATCGTAGTTGTGGCGTACGGAAAAATTCTTCCGAGCTCGGTGCTCGACTACCCAAAATTCGGCTGTATAAATCTGCACGTGTCCCTATTGCCGAAGTACCGCGGAAGCGCGCCTATGCAGAGAGCTATTATGAACGGCGAGACCGAGACGGGCGTAACCGTTATGCAGATGGACGTCGGACTGGATACGGGAGATATAATTTCCTATTCGAAGTTTGAAATTACCGAAAACGACAATCTGGAAACGGTGCACGATAAGAGCGCGGAACTCGGCGCGATTCTTCTTTCAGAGACTCTCGATAAAATCGAAAACGGCACGGCAACAAGAACCAAGCAGGACGATTCGCTCGCCACCTACGCCGACAAAATTGAAAAAAGCGATATGAAAATCGACTTCAACGCCGATGCGAGAGCAGTGAGTTGCAGAATTCGCGGAGTCACCCCTCCCGGCGCTTTTGCCTACCAAAACGGAAAAATGCTGAAAATCACCTCTCTTTCCGTCACCACCGGAAAGGGTGCTCCGGGAGAGGTAATAAACACCGAGGCTAAGGGCGAGGGTTACTTTGACGTAGCCTGCAAGGAGGGCGCAATCCGCGTATACACGGTAGTCCCCGAGGGTAAGGGAAAAATGAGCGCGGGCGACTATATAAGAGGCAGAAAAATTCAAAAAGGGGATATACTCTCTTAAAATATGAATGTATTGCAGATAACGCTCTCGCTTCTCGAAGAGCAGGAGAGCCTTGGAAAATATGCCAATCTCTCGCTTTCATCACACAAAACCGACTCTTTGAGTCAGGACGAAAAGAGGCTTTTGACCACTCTTTTTTACACTGTGATTGAGCGAAAAATCACCTACGATTACTATATTTGCGCTATAAGCGGAAGGAGTATCAACGATATTTCCCCAAGGGCAAAAAATATTCTGCGGCTTGGAATTTGTCAAATTTTAAGCATCAATTCCGTGCCCGATTACGCCGCTGTAAACGAGAGCGTAAAGCTTGCCAAAAGTCAGGGCGAGCGCGCCTTTATAAACGGCGTTTTGAGGGAGCTTGTAAGACAAAAGGACAGTCTCCCCCTGCCCAAAAGGGAGAGGAATATCGCAAGATATCTGTCGGTGAAATATTCCTTCCCGATACCGCTTGTAAAGCACTTTTTGTCTATGCTGACAGAGGAGGAGACCGTGAGCCTCTTTGAACACTTCAACGGCGTTCGCTATACCGATATCAGCGTAAATCTTGCCAAGATTTCAAGAGAAGAATATCTCGAAATCTTAAATCAAAACGGAGCTCGTGCAAAGAAGAGTCAATACTCATCCTTGGGCATCAGAATTAACGGAAGTGTCAACCCGTGTAAGCTTTTTGGGTATAACGAGGGCTATTTCTTCGTTCAGGACGAGGCGAGCGCAATACTTTGCGACGTCCTTTCGCCAAGAAAAAACGACTTGATTGTGGATGTCTGCTCCGCGCCGGGAGGCAAGAGCTTCGCCTCTGCCTCTAAAATTTACGGGGAGGGCGAAATTTACTCCTTTGACCTGAAAGAGTCCAAGCTTTCCTTGATTGAAAACGGAGCGAAAAGACTCGGATTTGAGTGTATAAAGGCGGACTGCCTCGACGCCCTTACGCCGCGCGAGGAGCTGTTCTTCAAGGCGGACGGGGTAATCTGCGACTGTCCCTGCTCGGGACTCGGAATTTTGGGCAAAAAAGCGGATATGAGATATAAGGATTTGAGCGCTGCCTCGGAGCTTCCCGATTTGCAGCTCGCGATACTTACAAGCTCTAAAAATTACTTGAAGCAAGGCGGAACGCTCATCTATTCCACCTGCACCCTTAACGAAAAGGAAAACAGCGAGGTAGTTATGCGCTTTTTGGCGCAAAATCCCGATTTTCAGCTTACACCGTTTCAGTGCGGCGGGATAAAATGCGACGGCGGTATGCTGACGCTTTTGCCGCATATCCATAACACCGACGGATTTTTTATCGCAAAATTGCAAAGGAGATAGTTCAGTGGAAAAAACAGACCTTCGTTCCATGACCGAGGAAGAGCTTGAAGAGTTTTTCGTTTCAATAGGCGAAAAGAAATTCAGAGCAAAGCAGTTCTATTCTTGGCTTTCTCTCGGAGCTTCTATTGACGAGATGACTAATTTGTCGGTCTCCCTGCGTGAAAAATTAAAGGAGCTTTCGCTGGAAACACTCCCCTCGCTTGAGGAAAAATTAGTTTCAAAAATCGACGGAACGGTAAAGTATCTTTTCAGACTTCACGACGGAATGTTGATAGAGAGCGTTCTGATGAAATACAAGCACGGAAACACGCTCTGCATTTCAAGTCAAGTGGGCTGTCTTATGGGCTGTCGCTTCTGCGCCTCGACTATCGGCGGCAAGGTTAGAAATCTTCTTCCCTCCGAGCTTCTCGGACAGGTCATTATGGCGGCAAAGGACTCGGGAGAGCGAGTCTCCAATATCGTTATGATGGGAATTGGCGAGCCGCTTGACAATTTTGATAACGTAATCAGATTTTTGAAGCTCGTAAATGCCGAGGGCGGCGTAAATATAGGATACAGACACATCTCGCTCTCCACTTGCGGAATAGTGCCGAAAATTCTTGAACTTGCAGAGGTTAATCTGCCAATCACCCTGTCGATTTCGCTCCACGCCTCAACAGATGAGAAGCGCTCGGAGATTATGCCGATAAACAACAGGTGGAATATTGCGTTGCTGATGAGCGCCTGCCGCGAGTATTACTTAAAAACGGGCAGGAGAATTTCCTTTGAATATACGCTCATTCACGGCAAAAACGACTTTGACGAGGACGCAGTGAGCCTCGCCAAGCTCTTGAAGCAGTCCTTCAAGGGAACGGACGCCCCTCTCCACGTCAATCTCATTCGCGTGAACGAGGTTAAAGAGAGAGAGTTTAAGGAGGGCAGCAGCGAGAGCGCTCACGCCTTTGCAAAAAAGCTCGAAGCCTTTGGAATTGTGGCAACGGTTCGCAGGAGGCTCGGCAGAGACGTAAACGGCGCTTGCGGACAGCTCCGCAGAAGTAAAATTCAGGAAGTGAAAGAGGAAGTATGATAGAGAAAGAAGGCAAGGTTGTCAAGGGACTGGGCGGACTTTATGAAACTCGGCTTTTTGACACGGGAGAGAGAATAGTCTGTCGCGCAAAGGGTGTTTTGCGCAGAGAGTATGAAAAGCTGTTAATAGGCGATAATGTGAAAATAGCCATCGACGATACTCCCGACGCAACCGTAATTTCGGATATTTTGCCCCGCAAAAATTCGCTCATAAGACCCCCTCTTGCCAATCTTGATTATCTGTTTATCGTATTTTCGGCAAAAAAGCCGAGCCCCGTAATTGAGACGGTTGATAAGCTCGTCGCTATTGCTGAATATAACCGTATCACCCCCGTGATTGTGATTAGCAAATGCGATCTTGACAGGGACGCATCAAACGAATATGCCGATATTTATAAAGGCATAGGTATAGACACCTTTATAACCTCGTCTGAGAAAAATGACGGCACACAAGAGCTTAAAGAATTTATACATAAAAATGTAAGGAACGGCAAAACTTCTGCATTCGCAGGAGCGTCAGGAGTTGGCAAGAGCACCCTGATGAACACGCTTTTTGACAACTTAACATTACAAACAGCCGAGATTTCAAGAAAAATTGAGCGTGGCAGACACACAACCAGACACGTTGAAATTTTTGAGATAGGCAGTGCGGACGCGGGCTTTTTAGCCGACACTCCGGGATTTTCAATGGTTGACTTTGCCCGTTTTGACTTTTTCAGCTTAGAGTCGCTTGAAGATACATTCCGCGAGTTTTCCGCGTTTAAGTCTGATTGCAGGTGGGCGGATTGCGCCCATTTTGGCGAGGGTGAGGAGGAGTGCGCCGTGCTCCGCGCGGTGAAGGATGGAAAGATAGCCGAGAGCCGTCTTGCTTCCTATCGCTCGATTTACAGCGTTTTGAAGGAAAAAACTACATATTAATTATATATAAGCGTGAAAATATCAAAAAAATAAATATTTTTTAAAAACACTTGACATTTAAAAAATAATGTTGTATAATATACGAGGTAAATCCGAAGACAGCAGGTTTCGGTAAAAGCGTTCGCTTTCCTGCCGAGGAAGTAACTTTCAAAATTTTTATATTTTTGTGAGTCCTTTTTCTCGGTGAATTGCGTTCTTTACCGGAAAAGGATTTTTTGTTTTCAAAATAATATGGAGGTAGAAAAATGCCAAGCAATAAGATTCTCGAAGAAAAGAAACAAGTCGTTGAATCTCTCGCTGCCAAGCTCCAAACTGCAAAAGCAGGCGTACTTGTAAAGTACGAGGGTATCAAGGTAGCAGAAGACACCGCGCTCCGTGCCGCTCTTCGTAAGGCAGGAGTGGAATACACTGTAATGAAGAATACTCTTACAGGCAGAGCTTGCGATATCGCAGGCTACGGTGAGATGAAAGAGCATCTTTCGGGCATGACAGCAATCTGTTTCAGCCAGGAAGACCCAATCGCTCCCGCAAAAATTATGAAAGAATACGCTGACAAAATCGAGTGCTTTGAAATCAAAGCGGGCTTCGTTGACGGCGGCGTTCTTGACGTCAAAGGCGTAGAGTCCCTCGCAGCAACTCCTTCAAAGGAAGTTCTCGTTGCAAAGATGATGGGAAGTCTTATGTCTTCTCTCTATGGTTTTGCTTATGTACTTCAAGCAAAAATCGACAAAGAGAACGGTGGCGACGAGGCTACCGAAGCAGCAGAGTAATTGCTGTTAAAAATCAATTAAATTAAAATTTCGGAGGATATTGAAATGAACGAAAAGACAACACAAATTCTTGACCTTGTTAAAGGTCTTACAATTCTTGAACTCGCTGATCTTGTAAAGGCTCTTGAAGAGGAATTCGGCGTATCTGCTGCTCCTGTTGCTGCTGCTCCCGTAGCAGGCGGCGCTGCTGCTCCCGCTGCAGAAGAAAAGACAGAGTTCGACGTAGTACTTAAAGCTGCAGGCGCTAACAAGCTCGCAGTTATCAAGGCTGCTCGTGAAATCACAGGTCTCGGTCTTAAAGAAGCAAAGGATCTCGTTGAGTCCGCTCCTAAGACAATCAAAGAGGCTGTTGCAAAGGACGAGGCAGAAAAGATCGCTGAGCAACTCAAAGCTGCCGGCGCAGAAGTTGAAGTTAAGTAATTTTTACTTCCATAAAAAAATGGGCGCGGCAAACCTGCAAAACCGCGCACAAAAAAAGACGGAGAAAATTCTCCGTCTTTTTTTTAATCTTTATGAACGTGAACGTCGAGCTGATTGAACGGGATTTCAATTCCTTGTCTGTCAAACTCCGACTTAACGTTTTCAAGCATATCGTGATTAACCGTCCAATAATCCTGGTTTTTAACCCAGAGCTTTGTCGTGATATCGATACTGCTGGACGAATGAGCGCCAACTCGCACGAAGGGCTTGGGGTCTTTGAGAACCAGCTCGTGATTTTCCGCAAGGTTTAAGATGATATCCTTCGCCTTTTCAAAATCGTTTGAGTAAGCGATAGAGAAGGTCAGGTCAACGCGGCGTAAATCCTTCTCGCTGTAATTTATGATAGTATCGTTTGAGAGAGTACCGTTGGGTATATAAACCGTCTTATTGTCGGGGGTGCAAAGCTTTGTATTTGTCATATTGATGTCGGTAACCGTTCCGCTGTATCCTTGCGCCTCTATGTAGTCGTCGATTTTGAAGGGCCTCGTAAGAATAATCATAATACCGCCCGCGAAATTTGCTACCGTTCCGTTTACGGCAAGACCGATACATACGCCAAACGAAGCAATCAACGCGGTAATTCCGCTGGTATCAATACCGAGAAAGCTGATTATAGCGACGGTCACAAGACATTTTGCCGCAATTCGCAGTATGTGGGCAAGGGTTTTGGAAATCGTCTTGTCCCTATTCTTCTTATTGCCGGATTTTTCAATTCTTCTGGTTATAATATTAATTAATTTGAAGGAAATAAACATTATAACCAATGAAAGAACTATCTTAATTCCGATTGAAACACCGGTGGTTTTTAACCAGTTTAACGCGGTCTCCAAAAAAGATTCTGAGGCGGGAGCCGCTCCTTGATTAGCTGAGTATCTTATCATATTTTCTCCTTTTCTTGATTTATAAATTTTATATAACTTTGCCAATCCTGACGGGATAGGCTTGGTTTTCCTTTTCGTAAGTGGAACAGTATTTTTCCGTTGGAAATATCCGTCTTGTCCTGAAAATCCCAATGGGGAAGGGGGCGAAAGCCGTAATTTTCATAGTAATTTGACAAAAGCGATACGGATTCTAATTCTTTTTCGATATCCGTTTCGAGGTCGGAAATCGCGTTGCCGACAGCCAGTCCTCTCGGCGTAATCAAAGACAGGAAATCAACGATTCCGTAAGAGATATTGATCCGTCTTGAAAAAGAATTCAGCGCCTTTGGACAGAGGCAGTGCCGGTAATTATTGACTGCGCTTGAAAGATTTTCTTCCTCCAAATTCTCAAAAACGGAAATACAGGGCGAATTTGCAATCGTGTGAGTAAAGCCTTGATGGTAAACACCTGCAATCAGGGCGGAAACGCCGAGATGACCGTGTCCTATCACGGCTATTTTTGTTTTGTCAACATAGGGCAGACTCTCCGCGTACTCGCAAAGCCGTATAGCAGTCCACGCCCATATCGAAAACTTGCCGCAGGAATTGAGCTTTCTTCTGTTGGGAACTAAAATCGGACAGATTCCGTCCTTAAAATCGGCGTCGTTTTTAGTAATATCATCGGCGCAAAAAGATAAAAAACCATAGCCCGAATCAATAATTTCTTCGCTTGGTCTGAACCTTGACGGCTCGTCCCCAAGAGAGTTAATATGTATAAAAACGCCGCAAGATTTACTCGAATTCGGCATTACCGAAATTGCAGGTAAACGGAATACACGGCTGCGGAATTCGAGACGAAAATCCATATAAGTGAGTGTGGCTTTTCCGGCAAAATAGTCCGGTTCAACCGCCGTTTTTGTAAGCTTTAAGTGCCTCGGGGGAGACGGCATAACGCCGAAAATACTGTTTTCAAAGAAGGAAAGAATGTCGTTTTTATTTGGTTGGTTCATTATCGTCGTCGGAAATTTTTTCTCTGAAATATCTTGCGATTGCTGCGCTTGATATAAATGTAGCAAGGTGGAAAATGAATTTAAAGACTATAAATATAATTTCGGGAATTCTGTAAGCTCCGGAGGCAGACACGAGATAGGAAACCGTGTCGTAAACCTCGTTCACTAGGGAAATGGCAAATCCAATGGCCGCGGCAAATAAAATCGAAACGTTCAAGGGGTCGTCGGTGGAGATGAGCCTTACGTTCTCAAATCTTTTCGTCAAATCCTTTCTGCAAACGCCTTTTTTTGCGGTGAGCCGTTCATAGCAAAACGCCATAACAAAGCACAAAACAAGAATTTGAACATACAATATTATAAGCCAGAATAATGACTCAACGGCCGACAAAATCAGCGAGTCAACCGTGGTATAGTACATATTCATATAGCGAAGGTAGTTTATGGGAAGCTGATAGACGGCGTAGGAGGCCGCCATGGGAATTGCTCCGAGAAAAGCGCTCTTTTTGCCTTTTAAGGCGCTGAGCTTCAAAAGAGAGACGGCGTATAAAAGCGGAAGCAG
Source organism: Eubacteriales bacterium (assembly GCA_045605265.1). Classification (GTDB taxonomy): domain Bacteria; phylum Bacillota; class Clostridia; order Oscillospirales; family CAG-272; genus UBA1740. The sequence goes on from JAZUPQ010000057.1 coordinate 18,737, forward strand.
GGCGAGGATAAATTCCTTTACAAAGTAGCCGCAATATGTAAAAACAACGGGAACTTCAAATAAAAACGCGGTCAAATAGTAGACTGAAAATGCCGAGAAATAGATGAGAGCTCCGTAACAGGACGAAAAGCGTATTAGTTTTTTTGAGTTCATTTAAGCCACCTGAAACTTTTAATAAATATATTGTAGCATAATTCTGCGTCTAAATCAATACCTAAAAATAAAATTTGGAGCATTTATGATTAATCTGCCCGACATCGAATACAGAAACAGAAAAAAGAAGGAAATATTGGAAAATAACAGAGAAATACAGCACACCGTAATCGGAAAAAGCATACTTTCAAAGGACATAGATTGTTTTAAAATAGGAGAGGGAAAAATCAATGTTTTGGCGGTTGGCGCGCACCATTCCCTAGAATATATAAGCTCTCTCGCTCTATATAATTTTCTGGACTTTTTATCAGAAAACTTTACACGCCCCCGCACTTATAAGGGCATTTCTCTTGATTTTCTGCTGAAATTCGCCAGCTTTCATATAATCCCCACCCTCAACCCCGATGGCGTTCAGCTCCATCTTCACGGAGTGGAAAAGAGTCCCCTCAGCGCCCGTCAGATAAGGCTCAACGGAGGTGAGGATTTCTCCGAGTGGCAGTCAAACGCAAGAGGGGTTGATTTGAACCATAATTACGACTACGACTTCGCCGAATATAAAAAAATCGAGTCCCTGAACAATATATCCCAAGGTAAAACGCGATTCAGCGGAGAATATCCGGAAAGCGAGCCCGAAACCCGCTCTCTCGCCAATTTCGTCAGGATTTTAAACCCCGATGTCGCCCTCTCCTTTCACACGCAAGGCAGAGAAATCTTCTCCGCTCCGAAGACCGATAGGGTAGAGCGTATTTCCCGCGCTCTTTCCGCTCTGACAGGCTATAAGCCGTCGCTCTGCCAAGGATTTGCCGCCTATGGCGGATTTTGTGATTATACGGGCTACGTTCTTGGCATACCCTCTTTCACCGTGGAGCTGGGCGAGGGCAAAAATCCTCTCCCCCTAACCATGCTTGACAGTATCACAGAGACCGTAAAAACCGTTCTTACTGCCATCCCCGCCTTGCTGTAAATATGAACAAATTGTTAAATTTGAATTAATCTTAAAAAACTCTTGCGTTTTAAGGTAATATATGTTAATATATTATGGCTGTGCAAAATCACAGCGAATACTATAACGCACATAGCGAGTTGTATGGTGCCGGTGCTCTATGAGTCGCATCCTAATGTCGCTATGGTGGAAAAACCAAGGAGGAACATAACATGTTCGACATTTCAATCAAGCAGTTGCTTGAAGCAGGCGTACACTTCGGTCACCCGACAAAGAAGTGGAATCCGAAGATGGCAGAGTACATCTTCACACAAAGAAACGGTATTCATATCGTTGACCTTCAAAAAACCGTTAAAAAGTTTGAGGAGGCGTACAACTACGTAGCAGATCTCGCTCAGGGGGGCGGCACAGTTCTCTTCGTAGGTACTAAGAAGCAGGCGGCAGACACAATCAAGGAAGAGGCTCAAAGATGCGGTCAGTACTATGTAAACGTACGTTGGCCCGGCGGTATGCTCACAAACTTCAAGACCATCCGCAAATCCATCAGAAGACTTAAAGACCTTGAAAAAATGCAGCTTGACGGCACGTTCGACCTTCTTCCCAAGAAGGAAGTTGCAAAGCTCGTAAAAGAGATGACAGACCTTGAAAAGTCTTACGGCGGTATTAAGAATATGGAGACGCTTCCCACCGCTATTTTCGTAGTTGACACACGCAAAGAGAGAATTGCCGTTCTCGAAGCGAAGAAGCTCGGTATTCCCGTTGTTGCAATCGTTGATACGAACTGCGACCCTGATGATGCAGACTACATCATTCCCGGTAACGATGACGCAATCCGCGCAATCAAGCTTATTGCAGGCGCTCTCGGCGATGCAATTATCGCGGCTCACGGCGGCGTGACCGAAGAGGTAGAGGCTGACAGCGCAGAAGAAGCGGCAGAAGAAGCTGTTGAAGTCAGCGCAGAAGAAGCAGAAGCGTAATTCACAAGAAACCGGAAAGAATAAGGAGAAATTACAATGGCAGAATTTTCAGCAAAAGACGTAGCCGAGCTCAGAAAGCAGACAGGCTGCGGAATGATGGACTGCAAGAATGCTCTCAAAGATGCGAACGGCGATTTTGAAGCAGCAATAAAAATCCTTCGTGAGAAGGGAATGGCAGCAACCGCAAAGAAGGCTTCCAGAATTGCAGCAGAGGGACTTGTTGACATCCTTACAATAGGCAACACAACCGCTATGGTTGAAGTAAACTCCGAGACAGACTTCGTTGCAAAGAATGCAATTTTCCAAGAGTTTGTAAAGGACGTTCTTAAAACAATTATCGCTAACAAACCCGCAAACGTTGAGGCGCTTCTTGAGAGCGAGTTCGTTTCCGGCGGTACGGTAGCGAATGCTCTTGCGGACAAGACCTACACAATCGGAGAGAAGCTCTCTATCCGCCGTTTCGTAGTTCTTGAAGGCGCAGTATCCACATATATTCACGGTCTTGGCGCAACGGGCGTTGTAGTAACCTTCGACACCGACGCTCAGGACAAGGCAGAATTTGCAGAGTGCGCAAAGAACGTTGCTCTTCAAACCGCTGCTATGCCCGTTCTCTATCTTGACAGCGCTGCTGTTCCCGCAGATGTTTTGGCAGAGGAGAAGAACATTCTCGTTGCTCAAATGCAGCAGGATCCCAAGATGGCAAACAAGCCTGCTCAGGTTCTTGAAAAGATTGTTGAAGGTAAGCTCGGTAAATACTACGAGAACAACTGCCTTCTTCATCAGCTCTATGTAAAGGACGACTCAATGACGGTTGCGAAATACGTAGAGAGCGTTGCTAAATCCATCAATGCTAAAATCAAGGTAACCGGCTTTGTTCGTTACGACAAGGGCGAGGGTCTTGAAAAGAGAGAAGAGGATTTTGCAGCTGAGATTGCAAAGATGGTTCAGGGCTAATCCTTACCTATACAAAAAGCGAAATGCGCAGCTTCGTCTCGCATTTCGCTTTTTTGTTATAATCCGCTTCATACTTCCGAAAAATCGGACATATACATTACTAATATTGATTAAATGGAAGAAAAGTATGAGCGAAAGAAGAAAGAAATTTTTTATAAACGGCGTAATACTTGCAATCGTGGGGATTTTCGGCCGCAGTGTCGGGCTGTTTTTCAGCTCCTATATTTCAAAAACGATAGGCGCGGAGGGAATGGGGCTTTTCGGACTTATAAGCATCGTTTACTCCTTTGCGACAACCTTTGCCACCTCGGGAATAAGCCTTACGGTGACAAAGCTAACCTCTGCCTCCATAGGCGAGGGAAATAGCAGGGAATTGTCGCGGATTTTTCGCTCCTCGATTTTGTACGCGCTGATTTTTTCGGGGGCGGCAACCCTCGCTCTGTTTTTCCTCTCCCCCTATTTCGCAAGGGTTATTTTAAAGGATATGAGAGTATTTTTACCCCTGCGTGTACTCGCCTTTTCGCTGATACCATTATCGGTGAGCAGCGCCGTTTCAGGATATTTTATAGGCATAAGAAAGGTGGGACGAAATGCCTTTATCAGCATTTTCGGTCAGGCGGTCAGAATATTTCTCACCGTTTTTCTCCTTTCGAGATTTGATAAGCAAAGCGCAGAAACGGGTGTCTATATCATCACTCTGGTAATGACTTTAAGCGAGATTTTAGTCCTGATAATGTCGGTTTTGCAGTATTACCTTACAAAAACACCTAAAAGTAATGGCGAAAAACGGCATTTTTCTGCGGTCTGCAATATGGCGCTTCCACTTGCAATCTCCGCGTACATACGCTCAGCGCTTTTGACACTTGAACATTCTCTGATTCCCGAAAAGCTCCGTCAGGGAGGAGCAACTCACGAGGAGGCGCTGTCCTCTTACGGCTCGCTTCACGGAATGGCGCTTCCGCTTTTGCTTTTTCCAATGACGCCGCTCTCTTCTTTTTCGGGGCTTTTAGTACCCGAATTTTCCGAAAGTCAGTCGGCGGGAGACCAAAAACGGCTTGACCGTATCGCCGGCGAGGCGCTGAATACTACCTTGAAATACGCGGTGTTCGTGATGTGCGTGCTGTATCTTTTCAGCGAGGAAATAGGCTATGTTGTTTATTCTTCCTACGAGGCGGGCAGATATATTTCCTTTTTAGCTCCCGTAATTCCGCTGATGTATCTCGATCACGTCACCGACTCAATCTTGAAGGGAATAGGGGAGCAGGTTTACTCGATGTGGGTTAATATCAGCGACTCGGTGCTCTCGGTCATTTTGGTAATCGCTTTGATACCCAAAATGGGAATTATGGGATACGCGGTTGTAATTCTGGTTATGGAGGGCTTTAATTTCATACTCTCAATAACCCGTCTTTATAAGAGAATACACTTCAAAATCCATCTGAAAGAGTACCTCCTCTACCCCCTTATAGAAGGGAGCTTGATATGTTATATAACGCGCCGAATATTTGTAAGTACAAGTCAAAACACTCGGCCGCTGTGGCTTTTTTGCGAGATTTTATTCGCAATTTGCCTGATAATTGCAGGAAATGTTTTGCTGAACTTAAAAAACAACAAAAGCCGTAAAATGTAAATTATAATAGTCAAAAATCGGGATTTTTAGTCTTGAAACGCCTTAAATAGCGTGTCAAAAACGAAACCCCGGTTTTTCTTTCGCCCCTTTGCGACAAGCAAAAATCCCACTCCTGTTCCTTATAGACTCGGAATATATATTTTAGGGTTGAAATCTTTGTCGATATATGTTAAAATATTTACAAAGAAATTTGCAGAGGTAATTTTGAATGTTATTAAACGTGTTAACGATCATAAGCTTGATTATTATGGCTCTTGCGGTATTGAATACGTCAATACGGCTTATAAGGGCTGACAAGCTGGGCAGATTGAGACAAATCCGCAACTTCAAAAAGGGAAAATTCGCCCTTATTTATATCGCGGCGCTTCCGCTTTATTTTTACGCCTACTTCACTAGCGGATTAGGTCTTATAAAGTCGGTTTCAAGCAGCTTTACCGCTATGCTTAAAACCCTGCTTCTGACCTTCGATTTCAAGCTTTTAACCGAAACTACGGTATCAAATTCCTTCTACATATTCGCGGTGTATCTGCTTTACATTCTCTGCTTTTTCAATACGGTTTTGCTGACTGCTTCGGTCTTTTACAGGAGCGCGGTCAACCGCTTCCGTCTTTGGAAAATCAAGAGAGTGCCAAACGACCTTTTTCTGCTCGTTGGCTACGGGGATAGAAACAGGCGTTTTGCCCGCTCCTTAAAGAATGTTTGTGCAAACGTTTTGGTTTTTGCAGACGTCACCTCGGAGGACGACAGAGAGGAGCTTTACGCGCTCGGTTATTCGTACATAACGCCCTTTGAGGTTTCGGGAGAAAAAACAAATCTCTCACAGCTTTGGAATTTCTACAAAACCAAGCACCTCTCGGTCATAATTCAGACCGAAAACGAAGAATCAAACCTAATCTATTCGATAAAATTCTACCGTCTTGTAGAGCAAATCGGTCAGGACATAAGAGGCGAGTCTCTTTCCACGGGTATAGACATATACGTTTTCAACGACAATTCGAGCGACAGTATTTATTCCGACGTAGTCAAGTATTCCAAGGGCGCTTTGCGTTGCGTCTCCAAATACGACCTGATTGCCCGTGAATTTACCGATAAGTACCCGATTACCGAGCTGGTGTATCCGTCCGTGGATACCGAGAGAGCGGCTCTGAAAGAGGGAACTGAAATTTCGGTTGTTATGATAGGCTTTGGCAGCGTAGCGAGAAAGCTTTTCAGCACTTATGCCGCGAACAATCAGGTTATGCGTCTCGAAAACGGAGCTCCCGAGCTTTATCCCATTAATTATCACGTATTTGATAAGGACTCGGCGGACAATAACGCAGACTTTAACAATAAGTACAATTACTACAAGCTCTGGGTTGAAAAAAATCAAAATGCAAAGGGCTACTACCCTCTTCCGAAAGCGCCCGCAAACATCAATTTCCACACTATGAACGTCAACGGCTCGGCCTTTTTTGACGAGATAGGCAAATCTATTTTCAAGGGTGAGAATTCCTATAATTCAATCATAATTTCTCTGGGCGACGATATGCGCTCGCTTGACATAGCGGAAAAGCTTTCGGACAACCTTAAACGCTGGGGCGCTGCGCGCAATACTAAAATCTTCATAAGAATACGCTCGGGCAGGCTCACGGGAGTGTTCCGAAACGCCGCAACCGACGTTGAAATAATACCCTTCGGCGACGAGGATTCGTTATACGACTATCAGCATATCGTAAATCCGAGTCTCTTGAAAATGGCGCTTGACAGGCACGTCTGCTATACCCTTGAAGGAAGCGACGGGGCGGACAGGGAAAAAATTTGCAAAAAAGCCTTGGAGAAGTGGCACTATAAATTCAGCGATATTCAGAGGGAGTCCAATGTTTACGCCATACTCTCAATGAGGCTTAAATTACAGCTTTTCGGCTATGATATCGCCCCCGAAAGCTCATCTGAAAACGATGAGAGCGAGCAGTTTTTGAAGGACTACTCTAAGGGAAATGAAATAATAGGCACGGGCGAGTTTGCCGGCGGTAAAATGCTCGTTGACTACACGAAGGAATACAACCTGCCAAACACTCCGAGACGCGTCCTTGCCGAAATCGAGCATCAGAGATGGAACGCATATCACATTTTTAAGGGCTTCGTTCCTGCCTCCAAAAACGAATATCTTACGGAGAGCAAGGAGGAGCTCATAATGAGAAAGCGCCACATTAACCTCACCACCTTTGACGGTTTGAGCGAATTCCAGAGAGACGAGGCGCAGAGGCTCGGCGTTCCCGAGAGCGAGACCGATATTATCAAGTACGATTATCAGCTTATGGACGACGCGGTATGGCTTCTGAAAAGAAACGGATATAAAATCATAAAGCGTAAAGCGGAAAAGGAATGACCTATGGAACTGTTATCAAGCAATAAATTTGATATAAAAGACTTTTGCGGACATTTGGTAATTATGCACCCCGAACAGCTGAGCGACAAAATCCGGCCCTTGAAGGAAATGCTTGATTACGCCGGCTACGCATATATATGCTTCCCGATATCCACCGCTGAAACGAGCAGAGAGATTTCGGCTGAGGAAATGAATATCTTTGGCGGCTGCGCCTGTCTTGTGCCTGTTTTTTCAGGCGATTTGATGGATAGCGAAAATCTCTATCAGAGAAGCCAATTCTGGTACTATATCGGATATATGAAATCAAATATAAGCAATTCCATAGTACCTCTCTGCTTTGACAGAAGCGTAAAGCTGGACGGCTCGCCTATCCAAACTCTTGACGTTATGTTTGACTTAGAGGAGCTGATGAAGACTATTTCAAATAAATATTCCGCTAAGCTCATAAGGAACAACTATTACGACAATCACGCAATCAACAAATACGCCGCCCGCAGAATATATCACAGAAACCTGCATATGAAATTCAAAATTTATCAAAGCGCCTTTGAAAATGCGAGAACCTATTACAGAGAATGTGAGTCGCGGCGGATTTCCGAGAGCGCCTTTGACGATTTTATTGCTGAAAATCTTGTTTGCGGCTGCCGTGTTATAAGCTTCGGCCACGACGATTATCTGCCGCCCCAGATAATGCCTTATAAAAATGAGGTTCACCCGAGAATTGACGACTATCCGCGTATTCTCGTGGGCAAAAAGAGTTACACTCTTTTAAGCGAAAGCGAAAGGGAAGCCACGGGAGTCAGAGCCGAGCTGATAATGGACGTTCTTATGCCGGTGCATAAGCTCCTTGGCACTTATTTCAAGTGCTACGTATCCACAAAGGACGAGATGGTGCCCGTCTATCTTTTACTTGCCCTTCTTGAAGGGGACTTTACGGGAAAAGAGCCTGAATTGACCGACTCTGTTTCAGAGAGCGCGGAGGAGTGGTATGAAAAATATCCCGCGCAAACCCACGTAGACGAGAAAAACAACCGCCTTTATTTCACGACGGGAATGCGCTCCAACGCGGACATACTCGTTGATAGCGAATTTGGCATAGGCGACACTCTTGACTACGTGTATCCACAGTGATTTTGAGGAGGAAAAAATATGCTTGACTTAAAAGGCTCAAATATCGGTGAGTTTGATTTTTATACAAGAAGGATATCGGAGGAGGAGAAAAAGTTTTACGGAATTTTTATTTCCCATTCAAGCAAGGATAACGAGAAATATCTCTATCCCTTGCGCGACGCGATGATAAAAGCGGGACTTTATCCGCTTTGCGACAGAGATTTTCTGTCGGGAGGAGACGAGTATCAAAAGGAAATTGAAAAGGCGCTTGACTGCTACGCCGCGGTTATAATTCTCACCCCCGCCTCGCTGCTTTCGGATTGGGTTAACTATGAAATCGGCTTTTTGTCCGGCAGAGGAAAGCAAATTTTCATCTGGGACGCCGAGGGAATCTTCTCTCCAAAGAGCCGAGATGAAAACAATATCTATAATGAGCTTTATAACAACCATTTCAAAAAAATAGGCGTTGTTTACAACACCCTCGACGAGCTGCTCGCCGTACTGTCCAAGGCTACGCCTTACGCAGAGATGTTCAGTGAGGAAAACGACTTTTTGAGTGCGGAGGAGTTTTACGCGAGAGTATCCGACAGAGTCGAGTCGGTAATGGCGACTATTGAGTCGGAAATTTTCGATGAGCACTACGCCGAATTCAAAAACTGCAAATTCGGCGTTCTCATTCCCAATTTCGGAATGTTTTACAGCGGCCACGGCGACGGCGCGCACTGCTACGCAAAGCGCTCCGCTGAAATCACCGACGGAATTTGCCCGATAAATAACAAAAAATGCGCCCTGTGCGGCAGCTCGCAGGTAGACGGCGAGAACAAGGAATGTGTAATACTCAACTACCTTGCCTATACGGGCATACTCCGACGCAAAAACGAGATAAACCGCCGCGGCGAGAGGGTAGAGTGCGGCTGTGTTGAATTCTGCGTACCGTTCCACAAATATTTCGGAACGGAGCTGAAATTTATTCTTGACGTTGACAACGACGACCTTTACAATCGCGTTATGCAGATTTTAGATAACGCCGGAATGAACCCCACCTCCACAGACAGTAAAATCGGTGGCAGAATTTATCTCTCCCTCCCCGAGAGACGAGGTCAGGGACTCTTCCGCCTGCAACACGAATTTACCAACAACTTCCTTTGCCCCTATGTGATGAGATAATCAAATTAAAAAATGAGGGACTTTCTCAAATCTTGATTTTGAGAAAGTCCCTTTTTTGTCTTAAAAGAGAGATGAGGCTGATGAAGCGCAGACGCTTTTTGCCTGCGCTTTTTTTGAACTAAATTGTTTCACAAATGCCAAACAAGTAAATTATAGTTTACTTTTTCAATACTTTTTTGCACCAAGTGCGTTTGTTGCATTTCGGGCACTTCAAGTATCTGGTCGTTCCTCTGTGCATCGCATTGAGCGCCTGCATATAGGTAGGCACGATTTCGTGACCGCAGTTTTTGCACTTGTAAGCGCCCACGCTGACCTCGAGCTTCAGTGCGTAGAAGCACGGCACTAAAAATAGTACGCAGAGCGAAAGTATCGCAACGATCATCCAAGGGCCCTCGGGCACAAAAAATCTTACGAGCACAAGACCGCCGATCAAACCTACGATGCTAACCGCCATAATTGCCCACATAGCATTCCAAATAGTTTTGTTTTTGTTCTCTAATTCTTTCGCCATATCGAGCAAAAGCTGTTCATTTTTCTGTTCATTGTTTTCCATATTGATTTTCTCCCCACTTAATAATTCGTTTACGCTGATACCGAGAATATCACAAAGCTCAAGCATTATCGAGGTGTCGGGCATTGTAATGCCCCGTTCCCATTTCGATACTGCCTTGTCGGTGATGCCGAGCTTTTCGGAAAGTTGCATTTGAGTTAAGCCTTTCTCTTTTCTGCACTCGGCAATAAATTTTCCTATTTTGAATTGATTCATAATGTTCTCCTTTCATACACAGTATAATATTTTTTCTGCATAAAGTACACCTACCGACGGTTTACCCAGGGATTTTACGTGAAAAAATATGATAATTGACGGTGAATTTTAATTTTTGTGACAATAATTAAATCATATCACGCTTTAAAAGTCAATATTATAAATGA